>CALLNY010000001.1 GCA_938005475.1 uncultured Bacteroidia bacterium
AAATATTTTCTAAAACGAAAGATATCATCGTTACTGAATTTGATTTTTTGTAGTTCAATGAGAATGAGTTTTTCTTGGTTGTCATGGGTTTTGATGCGAGCTTTAAAGTCTACACGGAAAATAGAGAAGTGTTGAATTTCAGAAGCAAATTCTTGGGAAGAAAGTTCTAAATCAAGGATAGGTAGTTCAAGGATGGCTTGGAGCAAGATTTTAGCACTTTTTTTGTCTTGCATCAAATATTTAAAGACAGCATCGTAGATGGGATTAGCTATGAGCATAATGCAAAGATAGAGAAAAGATTTGGTTTTTTCAAACAGTTTTTAAGAGATTAAAGTCTATAAAACATGGAAAGATTTATTTACAAACCATTATTTAATCAATTTGGTTTAAAAATTACTTTTTTCATTATACTGAAACCACCTTTTTTTAAAAACTCTGGTTTAGTTAACAAAATGATCTTATCGCCTTTGCAAGCTCTTTGTGTTAAAAAATTTACCACAGAGAACACAGAGAAAAATAAAAATTAAAAACACGAGTATCAAAAGATGTTTAGACACTATCTTATAGTTTGACTATGCTCGCTAACCTTAGAACAATTCGTTTTATAGTTGTGTTTGAGACTTGAATTCCGCTTTTTTCGTTATATAAAGTTCATTTTTTTAAATCAACTATTTTTAATTTGGTGATAGATAGCATGATATTCATCAAGGATATGTTGGAGGATAGTTTTAGCTGGTAAAATATCTTTTAGGTAACCGGCTACTTGTCCGATTTCTAGTTCACCTTCTTCTAAATTTCCTTCAAACATTCCTTTTTTACTACGTCCTTTACCGAGCAGGTTGCGAAGTTCTTCGGCAGAAGCATGATTTTGATAAGCCTGAAGAATTTGATGGAAAAAAGCATTTTTGAGTAATCTAACGGGGGTTAATTCTTTGAGAGTTAAGGAGGTAGCGTCTTCGGGGGCTTCTAATATAGCTTTTTTGAAGGTATCATGAGCGGAAGATTCTAATGAGCAGACGAAACGAGATCCAATTTGTACGCCGTCCGCACCAAGTGTCATTGCCGCAAACATACTTTTCCCATCTTTGATACCGCCCGCTGCAACTACGGGAATAGAACACGCTTCCGCAACTGCAGGTACTAAAACCATCGTGGTGAGTTCCTCTCGTCCATTATGCCCTCCTGCTTCAAAACCTTCTGCAATTACTGCATCTACCCTGGCTTCCTCCGCTTTTAAAGCAAATTTTACACTCGAAACCACATGTAAAACTTTTATACCATTACTTTTTAGCGTTTGTGTCCAGGTCTTGGGATTTCCTGCTGATGTAATTACTATCGGCACTTGATGCTCAATTATCAATTGAATATGTTCTTGTATTTGTGGATACAACAAAGGCAAATTCACCGCATAAGGAGTATTTGAAGGTAAAACATTTTGTATTTTTTGAAGGTGTTCTTTTAGAATTTCAGGGTACATAGAACCAGCACCAATAGTGCCTAATCCTCCATACTCCGAGACTTCCTTCGCTAACTTCCATCCGCTACACCATACCATGCCCGCCTGAATAATAGGATACTTTACCCCTAATAGCTGACATAAACGGTTCGTCTCAAAATTCCATTTACTCATAATTTTTCTTTTAGGAATATTTCAATTTAAAAAACGTTGCACCTAAACCATGTTTTTGTATATCCGCAACGCCATATTCTGCTATATTAGGGTGGTTACTAAAAAGTTGTATAAGGGCTTCTTTTAGTTTGCCTTTCCCACCACCATGAATAAATATTACTCTTTCGCATTTACTCATAAGTGCATGATAAAGAAATTCTTCCGCTTTTTTTAACTGAAAATCTAATCTTTGATGTTCGGGTATTTGATACGGTTTATCAGTCAACTTTTCTAAGTGTAAATCAAAAGTTTTTTCAGCTTCTAACGTTAATGATATTTCGGGAATTTCTTCGACGGTTTTTTTTATATATAAAGGGATTTTTCCAACTTTTGTAGGGTTAGGTTTTTGTTCTAATGGATAGGCAATGGCTTCTTTTTGTAGAACTTTAATAAATTGAGATTTACGGTTGAGTATTTTGGAGGTTGGCTCAAATAAATACGTAGTAAATTGATTTTTTTCAGGAGTATTAGTGAAACAAGACAAGAATTGTAGTTCTAATTTAGCGTCACGAACAAAATTATTCTCTGAAACGGTTTTTAATTTTTGAATTTTAAAAGGTTCTACAATACCGTCTTTGAGATATTGTTTATTTTTTAAGTCTGAAATAGCCACAAAATGTAAATTACAAAATTGATGGTTTAATAAATGAATATCTACCCAATGTTCTTGTATATCTATGACCAAGTAAATACCATCTTTAAGTTCTGTTTGTATTTCTTTTGGGGGAGAAATAATTTTTTTAGAGGGGTCTGTTTTTAGTAGAACTACATCCTCAATATTGACTTCAAGGTCAAAACCATCGATATTGATAATTAAGGTATTATCAAGGATTTTTATGACAATTCCTCTATATTTGGAGTCAATGATTTCTACGGTATCACCTAATTGAATTTTCATAATACAAAAAGAATTTTAAGCGTTGCCGGTATAATTAAAAGGAGTAAGTTCAAGGAGTTTGAGTTTAATTTCTTCACGAATGTTGAGTGAATGAATGAAATTATGTAAAGTTTGTTGAGTAATTTTGGAGTTAGAACGGGTTAGGGCTTTAAGGGCTTCGTAGGGTTGGGGGTAACCTTCTTTTCGTAACACGGTTTGAATAGCTTCTGCAATAACCACCCAGTTTTCGTTTAGGTCTTCCATGATTTTGGGGGTATTGATTTCTAGTTTTTCGAGTCCTGTTAATAAAGATTGAAGGGACAGGAAGGTATGACCGAGAGGGACGCCAACGACACGCAGAACGGTGGAGTCAGTTAAATCGCGTTGGAAACGGGAGATAGGTAATTTCTGGCTTAGATGTTCAAATAAAGCGTTAGCAACGCCTAGGTTACCTTCAGCATTCTCAAAATCAATGGGGTTCACTTTGTGGGGCATGGCGGAAGAGCCTATTTCATTGACATTTACTTTTTGTTTGAAATAATCTAAGCTGATGTATCCCCAACAATCTCTACATAAATCAATGAGAATTACGTTTAAACGTCTGTAACAATCAAAAATTTTAGCTAAGTTATCGTAGTGTTCTATTTGAGTGGTTGTTTGGGAGCGTAGTAATCCAAGCCTTTGACTTACAAAGTCATTAGCAAATTGTACCCAGTTTATATGGGGGTAAGCTACCAAATGTGCATTAAAATTACCGGTTGCGCCGCCAAATTTAGCAGGGTAATCGCAATTTTTTAGTTCTTCTAATTGTGTAATTAGGCGTTCTACAAAAACTTTGAGTTCTTTACCTACTTTGGTAGGAGAGGCAGGTTGTCCGTGTGTTCTTGCAAGCATCGGTATATCCTTCCATTCTATGGATTTTTCAAATAAATGGTTGACTACTCGTTCGTAAGCAGGTATTAAGACTTGTGTAGTACCTATTTTGAGAAGCAAAGGAATGGCTGTATTATTGATATCTTGTGAGGTAAGCCCAAAATGAAAAAATTCTGACCATTTTTCAGCATGTGCATGATTAGTATTATGTTCGGAGCAGATTTCTAAAAACTTCTGTTTAAGATAGTACTCTACAGATTTAACATCATGTTTAGTTGTTTTTTCAATTTCTTTAATTTTTTCAGCTTCTTTAAGGTTAAAAAGCATAAAGATACGCGGTAGTTCTTCTAAAACCGATTGAGGAATTGCTTGCAATTCAGGTAAACCTAACTTATATAGCGCTAAAAAATATTCAATCTCAACGAAAACACGGTACTTAATCAAAGCGAATTCGGAGAACAGCTCGGATAAAGGTTCTACTTTTTTTCGGTATCTGCCATCAATGGGGGAAATAGCGGTAAGTTCGTTCAGTATCATAATTTTGCAAAATGCAAATTTAAAGAATTTTTAAAGTTCGTGATAGTTATCAAAAAAAAATCCCTAATTTTTCAGGGAATTATGCATCTGGGTTTTGTTTATTACAAGGTAGTATTTACTTTTTGACGAATAACATAATTTGATAGGTGAAAGTATGAAATTTAGGGATTAGCGGAATTATTGGTTTTTCAGCGTTAGCGTAATTAGCGGAGGGTCCGCCGGAGTCATAGAAGTTACCGTAGCAAGTAGTTTGAGTACCGTTACTCATATTGAAATTTTGGCAAAGAATATTTTTCTCTATAAGAAAGAATAAAATAATAAACAGGCTTATTTTTAACATAATATTCCCAATTTTATTATCAAATCTTAAAACAAAAATAATACCAAAATTATTGAATCTAACAGGTTACTAATTATCTTATTTTTGTTCAATAACCATTCTTTTGCGAATACTTTTTTTACTATCCAGCCTCTATTTTTGAGTAGTTTGGGTAAATAAATTTCTTTTTCTTTAATGCTGGAAGCTTTTTTAAGAATACCGTCTTCACAAAGAACGGCTATTGCTTTATTTTTTTCGGGGTATATAATGGCTAAATCCATACCATCTTTTGGGAAGTAACATTGAAGTTTTGTATTTAGAGACAATTCTTGAGCCATAGCTTTAGCTAGAACAGAAGAGGAATCTTGGTTAGAACTTTGAGGTTTATAGTGGAAATGAATGTTTTTTGCGTAAAGTAAATATTCTTTTAAGTGTGTTGCTCCTTTGGAAAGAGTATCGTCTTTAAAATCTTCAGGTTCAATACTGGTAATAAAAAAAATTTTCTTTTTTGCTCTGGATACAGCCACGTTTAATCGGTTTTCTCCGCCCTGTTGACTTAATGAACCAAACTGCTGAAGGAATTTTCCTTCTTTGTTATATGCGTAAGCCATTGAAAATATGATAATATCTCTCTCATCTCCTTGAACATTTTCTATGTTTTTAACGAATAATTTTTCTATACCGTTATTTTCAATTAAGCGGCTCCAATTATTGAACTGTTCTGCATCGGATACAACAGCTTGTAATTTTTGGTCAATTAGATCTAGAATGAGTTGTTGTTGGGGGTAATTAAATGTGATGATTCCTATGCTTTCAAAGATGGATTGGTTTATTAAGGATTGTAAAATCTCTATAACTTTTTGGGCTTCTATGAGATTAGTATTTTTTTCCCAAATACCATTAACCTTTATCCACTCAATGGGCGGTAAGTATTGATATTGATGAGGAGGAAAAGGGACAAAGCGTAATTCATTTTGATAAAAGTGTTGATTACTGAATTGAATTAAAGCTTCATTTTCAGCACGGTAATGCCATAGTAACTTACTATTGGGGTAACGATTCTCTGCAAAAGATAGTAAACTTTCAATTTCTGAAAGAATTTCGGTTTCTACTTCTTGGGCTTCGTTATCAAGATTTTCTATTCGTACTTCATATAGGTTATAGGGTTGAAGTTGTTTAGAGTCACCGATAATTAGGGTATTGGAGGCTCTGTACAAGACAGGGATAGCTTTTTCTACGTAACATTGTGAGGCTTCATCAAAGATAACCCAATCAAATAAATAAGGTTTCATACTAAAAATGGCGGAAGCGGCTTCGGGAGATACTAACCAGCAAGGAGCTAAGTCTTTGATTCCAACGTTCCAATAATTTTCTATCATTTTTCGGATACTCCATAATGCACGTTTCTTTTTAATTTGGTAAGCTATTTCTTTGAAACTTTTAATGTTCTCTATTAAACTTGAATTTAATTGCTTATACCATTCGTAGACAACATATTGGGCACATAAACTTTGAAAAGTTACATATTTTTCTTGCCATTGGTTTGATTTAAACTCAAAACTTTTCGTAGCGATTTCAGTAAGTTCAGGATTGAGTTTTTCTAATTTTTGTAACCAATTCCAGTAGATTTGATTTTTTATCATAGCAATCCAATCCATGGGATTTTCATAATCTTTTAAGAAGGGAATGGCACGGTCTAAAATGGATTTTTCGATGAAAGAGAGTTTTTCAATGGTTTTATCTAATTGAATGAGGTCATGCCCATCTTTTTGGAAGGAAGTTATTAAATCTTGAATATATTTATCGGGAATTTTATTAGCATATAGTTGACTGAAAAGAGTTTGAATTTGGGTATTGGAAAGCCATGTTTCTAAGGATTTTTGGGTTTGTTCCCACTCCCGTTTTACCTGACTCAATCGTTGAAAATAATTTATACTTTGTTGCCAATGTTCTTTATGGAGTTCATTAAGGATAAACTGGGGTTTTTTCTCTTCAAAAATCAATTTATTATAAAATTCAAAGGCGAATTCTATTTCAGTTTTACTAAGTTCTACCCAAGGTTTTTCATGACAAAGATAATTAAAATTCTGATATTCAAGTATTTGATTCTTTAAAGTTTTTAAATTTTCTTCCGAAAATGATTGATTTATTTTCTGGAAGAATTGTTGCCAATATTTTTTGATGTACCACCAATCGGGATTGAGAAACTTAAAAAAGTTATTTTTTAATTGATGGTAGGTATCAATATTTTTAAGCAGGGTATGGATACCTTCTTTTTGAGCAATGGGTAACCATTTAAAATTTTGAATTTTGATTTTTTGTTCTTGATAAGCTTTAATGGATTTATTAACTTCGGTAATAGATTGAGGAACAGAAACTAGAAAATGATATAAGGCATAAAAGCGATAATTATTTTTCAGGAGTTCATCGCAAAGAAAGTAATAGTCAATAATTTCTTGGAGGTTAGTGATTTCCATGAGGTAGTATCCTTTGTAAGCAACAGATTGAAGTTGCTCGTATAGACGTTGAATGGTGGTAGTTAGGTTTTGTAATTTTTCTAAGATTTCAAAGTAAGTAAATGGGGCTAGATTTTTTCGGTGGTACCATAGGTGTTGGGAGTGTAGTAATTCACGGAAGATTGTAATTTCTTGTAGAAGTGGTAAAAATTTTTGCAGGTCTTGATAGGTGTAGTGCGAGGGGAGGAAATTGCTGTCCCAAGGATTTGAGGGAATATGAACTTTCAGATATAATTCAGAGGCTGATATTCCAAAGGGTTTAGGGTCATATAAACTTTCATATATTTTTTCAAAATATTGTAGATGTTGAAGGAAATCTTCGGAGAATTGTTGGTAATCATGTAAGGAAAAAGTTATATTTTTATCGGAATTTTCTAGTAAAGGTTGAAGGATATTGTTCCATTTTTGGTAAAGCAAAGATTTATCGGCTTGATGGTCGTGTACTAAATTAACGAAGTTTTGCAAGCCTATTTTTTCAAGACGATTATAAACAACATCAAGAGCGGCTCTTTTTTGGGATACAATTAAAATTTTTTTACCTAGGGCTATATTTTCTGCTATGAAGTTAATTATCAGTTGTGATTTTCCTGTGCCAGGGGGTCCTTGTACTACAAGATTTTTTCCATGAATAGCGTTTTTTATGACTTGTTCTTGGCTTGCGTCTAAATCAAGGACTTGAAGGATAGGTGTTTTAATGTTAGTTTGTAGGGAAGTAGAATTTGAAAAAACGGTATGATTCATAATACTTATTGTATTTTTGAGTAAATATTCATAGTCTTCAAAAAGGGCTGTGTCAGTTTCTGGGAACAAACCTAAAATCGCTTCGGGAACAATTTTTAGTTGACCTAATGGGAAATTTTTTGCGTAATGGGCTTGGAAATGACTAAACATTTTGTAGGGTTCATCAAAGACATCGGTATTCCATTGTAAAGGGATATCAAATTTTTTAATTTGTTCGTAAAGCCAGTTCCAGAAAAGTTGGGAATTTTCGAAATTTTGGAGTTCTACTTCCCAGAAAGTTTCTGGGAATTTAATTTGATGAAATTGTTCAAGCGCTAAAAAGAAAACAGTATTCCAATGGGGGGGATCATTTTGAATAGGTTCTAAGTACCAACGGTTGTAGTTCTGATGGTTTTTGATGAGACGATAAGGGAACAGAATCAAAGGGCATCTTGCAATGTTATCGTTCAAAAATTTACCTTGTATAAAAGGGTAACCAACTTTTAAAGGATAAACACCTGTTTCAGAATCAATGCTTAAAATTGTGCGATAGATGGTATTAAGTTGTTTATCTAAAAAGCTGGTTTTTTCATCGTGAGGATTAAGTTTGTGAATTAAAGGAATTTTCTTGTGATTAACCAACAATTGCAAAAGTTCTTCATGACCTTG
>CALLNY010000002.1 GCA_938005475.1 uncultured Bacteroidia bacterium
GGTATTGCAATCGGATGAAAATAAGCAGTTGTATGAGTTTATTCGCTTACAAAAACAACTCAATGTAGCGAATTATCATCTCTTGCAAATGATGCGATGGTACCCTCTCTCCGATCCGTTTCACAAGCAAATAGAAACAGAATATTTTCGGCGGTATCAGGCAATGGATGATTGGATTAAAAAAATCAATCCAAAGAAATCCCAAAGTTTTACAGATAAAATTGTACTTGCTTACTATCAACCCGTAAATCCAGACTGGAAGGAGCCTGACCCGTGGCGGGACAGCATCATAGCGAAGCATTTTTTTGATTACTTCAATCCTACGGATAGTTTTTATTTATACACCGATATTTTGCCTGATAAGATTGATCAATGGCTTCGTTTGCCATTAAATAATACGCCTACCTCATTAGAAACGCCTGCACAGAAAGAAGAGAAAACAAAGAAGGCAGCCGATGTTTGGTTACAAAAGGTAAGCGGGAATGCGGCTATTGCAGAGTGGTCGTTGCAGTATTTGTTTAAAGTGTTTGAAAAGCAGAAGTATTACGATGCGATGTATTATATTTATGACAAGTATGTACAAAGCCGTTTGCAGGATTGCGAGCCGCCGGAGGTATTTAAAAAATTACATGAAAAGATGGCAGTATTGAAAAACATTCAGGTAGGAAGCCCGGCACCGGATATACTCATTTACAATCGCTTGAGTTTATACAGCATACCTGCTGATTATACTGTGTTGTTATTTTGGGCAACCTGGTGCCCGCATTGCATAGAGGAGGTGCCGAAAATACGAGATGTGGTAAATGAAGTGAATAAGGAATTAGCCCAAAAAGGGAAGCGATTGCAGGTTATAGCCATATCGCTGGATACGGATAAAGAAGCCTGGGAGCGTTTTGTAAATGAGCAGCAGTTACAAATCTTTATTAACTATTCCGAATTTCAGGGCTGGCAATCGCCCACGGTAAAGTTGTACAATGTATATGCTACGCCTACGATGTTTTTGCTGGATAAAGAGAAGAAGATTATTGCAAAACCTACTGAAATCCACGAGTTGAAAAAAGAATTAGAAAAAATATTCAAGGAATAAACAAGATTGTATTCGTAGTAAAAAAGAACGATTAAAAAAATGGGCGTTACAATTTCATTAACGCCCAAAATAATTAAAAACAAAGAGAAGAAAGGTATAATCCTACTAAAAAGAGTTTAGAAAAGTTCCTTGAATATTACTGCTTTATGAAAGGTCTTACAACTTTATTATGCCCCGCATGAACATAAACAAAATAACTTCCCGTTGGAAGATGTTGGATAGGAATTTCTTTTACAGCTTGTTGAGATGTAAAAACAATCTTACCCATGGGGTCGTAGATTACGATTTGGTCAATTGTAATATTTTCAGGTAAATGCAGGAAAATTTTGTCAGAAGCGGGATTAGGATAAACTACGATTTGAAATGATGCACTGTTAGCGGAATTTAGATTAGAAAAAACGGGAGCAGTCCACAGAGTAACATCACTTTTTTCATTTCCAGTAATAATTTTATTTCCAAGAGGCGACCAAGCTACTGCGAGTACAGCGCCACTATCAGGAACTCCAAAGGAAGAAAGTTCATTACCCGTATTCAAGTCCCATATTTTACAGGTTTTATCTTCAGAACCCGAAACTATTTTGGTACCATCGGGAGATAGGTCTATGCTATTCACATCACCCGTATGCCCACTAATGGTTCTAATAAGTGTTCCTGTTGAAATATCCCATATTTTGATTTTATCATCAGCAGAAGAAGAAACAACATAATTATTGTTGGGAGTTATTTTGGTATTTTTTATGATAAGTTCTTCCAAATCCATTAAATCACCAAGGGAAACAGGAAGTTCTTTGATAGGATTGTAACTCAAATCTAAAAATTTAAGTCTTTTTAAATTACCCCAACTACTTGGCAAAATAGTTAATCTATTTGATGCTAAATTTAAATATTCTAAATTTTCAAGTTCGTTAAAAGTATCAGGAAGTTTTTCTATACCACTAAACCGTAGATTTAAATATTTTTAGACTAACTAATTTACCGATACCATCAGGTAAAAATTGTAAATAGTTGTAACTCAAATCCCATTTCTGTAATTCTTGAAAATTTTGTATACATGTGTTTTTCATATTAAGCTGTGCTTAGTTTTTAATATCAAAATTTATACCAATTAACAAACAATTAAACTTAAAATAAAATTTTCAGTTTTAGATGGTTAATTCACCAATCTATTTAATTTTGCCCTAAAATTTTTATCAAATGAAAGTTGCAAAATATTTATGGATTATAGTAGGATTAGTTTGGTTTTACAGTTGCAAAAATGATAATCATAAGGTAACGAAACCTGAAATCCAATTTGATTATGTCGCTGACCGTTTTGCGGATATTCAAGTTTTACGTTATAGAATTGATGGATTTGACCAACTTACACCCCAACAAAAGGAATTAGTGTATTATTTGTATGAAGCGGGGCTTTCAGGCAGAGACATCATTTGGGACCAACACTATAAACATAATCTGGCTATACGTAAAACGCTGGAATCGATACTTAATCATTACAATGGCGATAAAAATTCAGAAGATTATCAGAAATTTTTAGTTTATGCGAAAAGAGTTTTCTTCTCTAATGGTATTCATCATCATTATGATAACTACAAAATAATTCCTGATTGTTCATATGAATATTTTAGATCTTTAATAAAAAGTGTTCCTGACAATAGTTTACCATCTGAATTTGGTGATAAAAAAACTTTTATTAACTTTATTTTAAATGAAATTTATAATCCTAAAGTCGCACCATTAAAAATCAATCAAGATGCAAATCAAGATATTGTAGCAACCTCAGCGGTGAATTTTTATGAAGGTTTAACCCAAAAAGAAGTAGAAGCCTACTACAACAAAATCATAGACCCCAAAGACCCCAGACCCATATCCTATGGTTTAAATTCCAAGTTAGTCAAGGAGAATGGAAAAATTATTGAAAAAATATGGAAAGTTGGTGGAATGTATTCTACCGCAATAGAAAAAATTATTTATTGGTTAGAAAAAGCGGTCAATGTTGCTGAAAATGAAATACAAAAGCAAGCTCTACAAAAGTTGATTGAATACTATAAAACAGGAGACCTCAAAAAATTTGATGAGTATAACATTTTATGGGTGCAAGATACGACAGGTGTAGTAGATGCAATTAACGGTTTTATTGAGGTTTACAATGATCCACTCGGTTACAAAGGAAGTTTTGAATCAGTAGTTTCCATTAAAGATTTTGAAGCAAGTAAGAGAATTGCGGCAATAGCAAAAGAAGCGCAGTACTTCGAGGATAATTCTCCGATTTTACCGCAACATAAAAAGAAAAATGTTACTGGCATATCGGCGAAAGTAATTACGGTGGTAGGGGAGTCAGGAGATGCATCTCCTTCTACACCTATTGGTATTAACTTACCTAATGCTGATTGGATACGTAAAGAACACGGTTCTAAATCGGTAAATTTAGGAAATATTGTGGATGCTTACGATAATGCCGCAGCTGGCAATGGTATGTTAGAAGAATTCTGTTTCTCCCAAGAAGAAATTGACCGCGCCAAAAAATATGCCAATTATTCTGATAAATTACACACCGACATGCACGAAGTAATCGGGCATGCATCAGGACAACTTGAAGAAGGAGTTGAAGTCCCCGCTAAAACACTAAAAAATTATGCTTCTACTCTTGAAGAAGCTCGTGCCGATTTGGTTGCTCTCTATTTTATGTATGACGACAAACTCATTCAAATGGGAATCATGGAATCCAAAGAAGTTGCTAAAGCAGAATACGATAAATACATCCGAAACGGCCTTATGACGCAACTCGTTCGTATTAAGCTCGGTAACAATCTTGAAGAAGCTCACATGCGTAACCGCCAACTTGTAGCAAAATGGGTCTATGAAAAAGGGAAAAAGGAAAACGTGATTGAAAAGATTACCAAAGATGGAAAAACGTATTTCGTAATTCATAATTATGAAAAACTCCGTGAACTTTTCGGTGAACTATTAAAAGAAATTCAAAGAATTAAATCACAAGGAGATTTTAAAGCAGGTAAAGAACTCGTTGAAAACTACGGCGTTAAAATTGACCACGAACTTCATAAAGAAGTTTTAGATAGATACGCTAAATTGAATATTGCTCCTTACAGAGGATTTATCAATCCTAAATTAGTTCCTGTGAAAGATGGTGATAAAATCAAAGACGTAAAAATTGAATATCCAACAGATTTCTTACAACAAATGTTGGAGTACGGAAAAAATTACGGATATTTGCCCGTAAAAAATTAAATATAAACAAACTATACAATCATAAGACTTTTGCTTTTTTCTTTGTGTTCTCTGTGGTGAATTTTTACCCCAAAAATCACGAAAAGGCACGGATTATTCCGTGCCTTAATTTTTTAGATCTATGGGATTTACCATCCTATTGCATAAAACGCTTTGGTTCCATTGGGATACTTTCCTTCAATAAGAATACCACCCTCATTTTCTTGCAAAGCATCCATCACATCATCCACTGTATTAACCGCTTTTTTATTGATTTTTTGGATAATGAAGCCTTCTTTCACACCGGCTTGTTTGAGTTTACCGTTTCCAAGATTTAGGACAACCACACCACCTTGCGTTTCAAAACGTCTTTTTTCGTCGGAAGTAAGGTTACGAAGGTCTGCTCCTAATTCCTTTTTAAAATCTATTTCTGAAGATTTGACATTTTTGTCTGTCAATTTTTCTGAACCGTGTGCATTTTTTAATGTTACAGTAGTTGTGTATTCTTTATTACCACGTAAATAAGTTACTTTAACTTTATCTCCGGGTCTTAATCTACCAATTTGTTCTTGCATTTCAGCAGAGTTATTAACTTCAACATCGTTAATTTTAAAAATTACATCACCTTTTTGGATGCCTGCCTGCTCTGCCCCAGAACCAGGATTTACTCCAGCAATATAAACCCCCTTACTTCGGTTAATATTGTTCTCTTCAGCTAATTTGGCATTTAAGTCTTGAATGGAAACTCCCAAGAACCCCCTCTGTACTTTTCCAAACTCTATTAGGTCATTTACTACTTTTTGAACAATTCTTGAAGGAATAGCGAAAGAGTATCCCGCATAAGAACCTGTTCTGGAAGCAATTGCTGTATTGATACCAATTAATTCACCAGTTAATGTTACTAATGCCCCCCCTGAATTCCCTGGATTCACAGCCGCATCCGTCTGTATAAAGGATTCTATTTTAAATTTGTCGTTTAGTATATTGATATTTCTTCCTTTGGCACTGATAATACCTGCTGTTACCGTTGAAGTTAAATTAAAAGGATTACCAACTGCAACGCACCACTCCCCTACCTCTACTTTATCTGAATCCCCAAATTTTAAGAAAGGTAAACCCTCCGCTTCAATTTTTAAAAGCGCTAAATCCGTAGAAGGATCCTTCCCCACCAATTTCGCAGAAAATTTACGATTATCATACAATGTCACTTCATATTCTGACCCCCCATCAATTACATGATTATTCGTAACAATGTAGCCATTGGTTGTTAGTATAACACCACTTCCCGTAGCTTCGGAAGGACCAAATCTATCAAATTTATCAAAAGGAAAACCAAAAAATTCAAAAGGATTAATAAACTCGTCATTGCTACTTCTTGAGCCTGTTGTTTTGATATGTACTACAGCAGGGTTCGCTATCTTAGCCGCTAATCTAAAATCTACTAAACCCTCTGGTAGCTTGTAATCCGCTAAACGTATAGGTTGTTGTTGCTCATAAACTACCTTTACGTCTTTTTTCTCAAATAATTTGAACGCTCCAACCGTTAATAAACTACTTATCCCTGCAATAAGAATAATTTTAGAAGTATCTTCCCAATTTAGTCTCATAACTTATCTCTTGTTTTATTATAACGCTCAAATCTAGTACCAAGTTACATAAACTGACAAAATTTATTCATAAAAAATTCTAAAATTCTTGTTCACTTGTTATCTCTAAAACTATTAAAAAAAACGAAAATCAAAAATTCATTGAAAGAAAAAATAAAAAAGTTATTTTTGTGTTATAAAACAAAGTTATGGTCAATAAATGGATTTTTCCACTTAATCAAAAACTTAAGCATGAAGAATGGTTAACTATCAAAACTGCATTGATGAATACACTTAAAGAGTGGAACACTCATGGGAAACCTATTGAATTTAATTTACATGTTCTTCATCATCAAATAATTATTGTAGAAACTCTCACTCCTACATCAGGTTGTGCAATAGATTCCTTGCAAAAAAAAATACGAGATGTCCTAAATAATTTTAAACTAAAAATATTACCTAATCATTATATCTTCTACTTGAAAAACGGTGAACTTAACTATTTTGATTTCAGAGATACTCATCAACTGATACAAAATCAAATCATAGATTTGCAAACACCTATTCTAGATACTCAAAAAATATTAGCAGGTGAATCTGACGAGTTTTCAATATTGAAAGAATCTTGGTTAGCAAAATATTGTTAAAATGGAAGAAAATAAAATTAAAGCACTCATACAACTACTAGATGACGAAGACCAGGAAATTTATCAATCTGTTTATAATGAGCTATTAAAATTAGGTAATAACCACTATATTTTTATTCAAAATCAATATAAAACAGTAAAAAATGAATTAACAAAATTTAGGTTAGGGTTAATATTGCAAGAGCTTAATGGGCTTGTAGCAACAGATAAATTATTACAATGGAGAAAAGAAGGCGGTGAAAACCTGTTAGATGGCTGGGCTTTTGTAACTCAATACTACTACCCTATGATTGACATGCTGGATTACAAAAAGAAAATAAGTAACTGGGTGCATCAGATTTGGTTAAAAACACAACCTGGTATGAAAATTGAACAAAAATTAAAAATAGTATTAAATTTCCTGAAAAATAATATTGGATTCAATTTTTCAACATCGGATGATATTAATTTAAATCCTGAATACCTTTTTTTAAACCATGTAATCGATCGTAAAAAAGGTAACAACTTATCCCTTTGTTTGTTACTTAATATCATCTTTCATCAATTAGAAGTTTATACACATGTTGTTTCTTTTAAGAATTATCACGCTATTCGATACCTCGACCACCACCAACACCTTTATATTGATGTCTTCAATACTGATGAAATCTTCAAAGACAATGAAGTAAAATTATTTCTTTTAAAATTAAACTTAAATACTAACTTGCTACATTATAAACCACTTTCCAACATTTATTTGATTTTAACTGTTCTTAATCAAGCTAAATATTTGTTTGAGCAAAACCAAAATCCAGAATTGTATCAAAAAACACAAGAATTGTTAAAAAATATTGAAATTAAATTTTAATGATTCCTTACCACATTCAAAAAGATTTAGATTACTTGCGATCCATTCATCAATTTAGAGAACTTAAAACTTACTCGCAGGGAATAGATTTTTTTTCTAATGACTACCTTGGTTTAGCACAAAATTTATTCAAAGAATCTCATGAAATCTTAAAATATGGAGCATCAGGCTCAAGGCTCATTTCTGGAAATCATACCCTGTATACTACCCTTGAAACCTATCTAGAAACTTGGTTTCAAAACAGTGCTTTGCTTTATGGTAGTGGCTATATGGCTAACACGGGGGTCTTATCATGTATTCCATCACGACATGATACTATTCTTTACGATGCTTTATGTCATAGCTCGCTTAAAGATGGTATCCGATTATCATTAGCACAAAAATATCCTTTCCCACATAATGATTATGATAAATTAGAAAATTTAATTAAAAAATCAAAAGGTGATGTTTTTGTCATAATAGAAAGTGTTTATTCTATGGATGGAGACTCCCCGGACCCAAATGTCCTAAAAGAGCTTGTAAAAAAATATGGAATTTACTTAATCATCGATGAAGCACATAGCTTTGGAATTTGTAGTAAAGAAGGGAAAGGTTGGATAGCGCAAAACCATTTAGAAAGTTATACTTTTTTAAGTATTTTTCCCCTAGGGAAAGCGGCAGGAGTATATGGTGCTTTCGTTATATCTCATAAACCTGTTATTCAATACCTTATCAATCATTCGCGAACCCTCATTTACTCAACAGCCCTACCACCATTGCTAGTTTACTCTATCCTTGATAATCTGGATAAACTACGAAAAGCTGAACAACAAAGAAATTATTTGTTAAACTTAATTAAATATTTTAATAATCAATGGATTTATCCTGTAATCATTCCGGGAAATGATAGTTGTATCCACTTCGCTCAAACTCTTCAAAGTGAAGGTTTCTTAGTAAAACCAATATTAAGCCCTACCGTACCAAAAGGAAAAGAAAGAATTCGAATTGTATTACATAGTTTCAACACCGAAGAACAAGTTCTTAAACTAAAACGTTTTATCGATGAAAATCTAAAAACTCAAATACCCTGAATACGCCCGTATTAACTGGCTTCTCTACAGCGTTTAGTTTAATTTGATATTTACTTATTGCTACGCAATAAACTAATTTAAGTTTCATTTTGTTTTAAAATATATGAAAATCTTTTCAGTAGAGACAATAAGATTTTTTGAAAATTTAAAACAGAATAATAATTCTGAATGGTTCAAATCCAATAAAATAAGATACGATGAGCATGTGAAAAAACCGAATCTTATCTTGACTGAATTTTTAATAAAAGAATTTAAAAAAATTGAACCTCTATACAACGCCAAACCATCTGATTGTATTTTTCGTATTAATCGCGACATAAGATTTTCTAAAAATAAAAGCCCCTACAAAGAATTTGCAGGTTCTTATTATTCATATGGTGGTAAAGGTTCTGAATATCCCGGTTTCTACGTTGAATTTTCTGATGATTATTTTGCAATTGCAGGTGGAATTTATAACCCTGATAAAGAAATACTTAAAAATTTACGTTATGAAATTGCTGGTAATCTAGAAACCTACCAAAGTATCATAAACGACACTACTTTTATTAAGTATACTGATGGATTAGCTTCTGTTGAAAAAAATAAAACATTAGATAAATTTTTGAAACCCTACATAGAAAAAGAACCTACCCTCTTAAACAAACATTTTTATTTTTGGAAAGTACTACCTCCTGAAACCATCTTATCAGAAAACCTTATTTCCATCATTCAAGTTACTTGGAATGCGGCTTTACCCTTTTATCAATTTTTAAGAAATATTTTTTAATTTTGTTCTTTAATATAGTTTGAATATGGCAATAATCACAAGCAACGACTCAGAATTTAATACGTTAATTCAAGATAATCAAAAGGTTATAGTTAAGTTTTATGCTGACTGGTGCGGTAGTTGTAAATTATTTGCACCAAAATTTAAAAAATTATCTGAAAAAGATGAATATTCAGGTATTCTATTTGTAGATGTTAACGCAGAAGATAATCCACAAGCACGTAAATTGGCACAAGTAAAAAACCTTCCTACAATCGCTACCTTTAAAAATGGACAGTTATTAGAATCTGTTCCAACAACTAATGAAAATTACGTACAAAAGATGCTTGCAGATTTAGCTTGATATATTTTTTCTTATTTTAAAAACATTTGGTAATAAATTATTCCACCTTTTACCTAAATTTTTAATAATTCCTACGGGCAAGTTTTGATATTGCAAAATATTTATACCTAAATTATCAATCGTTAGTTCAAATGTTTTTTTTTGCAAATATTGTAAAGCTTGTGTCTTATCGAGTTCTATGCAAGGATATAAATCTCTGTTTGCTTCAATGTTCAGAACCCATTCGTGTTCAGGAATAAAATTGTTACCTTTGAGTATCCCTAAAAAAACCCCATTTTTAATCATCTTAAGCTCTGAAGATAACCATTGCCATTCCGTAAAATGATTCTTCAATACTGCATAATAATAGTTATTTTTAGAAAAAAAAGAAAAATTTTCTGATTGCTTTAAATGATTTTCTATGTATTTTAAAGTTTTATGTTTGTCCTTTTTTAATGGTAAGAAAAAACTATCAAAATTTAGTTCGCCTTTTTTTCTTAAAACGGTTAAAGAAAGACCTTCTCCTTCTAAAATACCAGGGAAAAAACGATAAAATTTAATTGATTGATAATCATTTATATAAATATTCCAAATTTCTGGTATAGGAAAAAATATAGGTTCAAATTCGGAATTAATAGATAGAAATTTATAAATCACTTGTTCATTTTCTTGTGTATTAAACGTACAAGTAGAATAGATTAAATAACCACCAGGCAAGACAGTATCTTTAATTTGCTCTAAAATAGAATATTGCTTTAAAGAACAATTTTTGACATATTCTTCATTGAAATTAAGGGATAAGGCCTCCTGATTTTTTCGGTACATTCCTTCACCAGAACACGGAGCGTCTATTAAAATGAGATTAAAGAAAGGTTCTTTCGGAAAACTTTCAACTGAGTTATGAGTAAGATAGATATTGGGATAGCCTGCTATTATAATATTTTGAAATAGAATATTTACTCTAAACATATCTACTTCATTAGCCACGATTAAAGCATCACGAGGAAGAAGAGCGGCTAACGAGAGCGTTTTACCCCCTGGTGCAGCACATAAATCTAATACCTTCCATTTTATGTTCGCATTATTATGTAAAATTTGTTTAATAATAAAATCTATAAACATAGAAGATGGCTCTTGCACGTAATATGCACCTGAATGCCATAAAGGATCTTCAACAAAAGAAAACCTTTCTTTAAGATAGTAACCATAGTCTGACCAAGGTACACGATTCAAAAAATGAAAACCCCATTCTATTGGCTCTTTACAAGGATTCACCTTTATAGTAACAGGGCTTTTTTGTTGTAATCCATTGATTACAACCTCAACTAAATCTGGAAAATCCTTTTTTATTTGTTTTTTTAGATATTCTAACATTCAGAAAACTCTTAATAATTTCAGAAGAAGTAATATAAAATAAGGCTATAGTTAAACTCTTTCTAATTTAGAAAAGAAAAAATTGGACTCTATTTGTGCATTTTCATCGGAATCTGATCCATGAATTGCATTTGCATCAATGGATTTAGCATACAAATTACGAATTGTCCCAGGTTCAGCTTTTTGGGGATCCGTTGCTCCTATCAATTTACGAAAGTCTTCAACAGCGTTTTCTTTTTCTAAAATCATAGGAATACATGGTCCACTACTCATAAAAGCAACTAAATCTTTATAAAATGGTCTTTCTTTATGAATCTCATAAAAAGAACCTGCTTCTTTTTCTGTAAGTTGTATCAGCTTCATTGCTATAATTTTGAAGCCAGCTTCTAAAATCTGATTGATAATTTTTCCTGTATAACCGTTCGCAACAGCATCGGGTTTAATAATTGTTAAAGTTCTGTTTCCTGCCATGAATCTTTAAAATTACCACAAAATTACAACAATTATTTGAAAATCTCTACCTTGTTATAGAAAAGATTGAGTAATGGTATCAATATATTTTTGTTGTAGTTCTGCTAATTCCATAAATTTTTCTTGTGGATTAAAAGAATTTGGACTATTAGTATCACAAGGATAGTAGTTTCCATCACTTTTTAAGCAACGAGCCTTGATATTGCCATTGAAGAAAATATTTAAAATCTCAAGAATACGTTCTTGATTGTCTGGATCTAAAATAGGAAATGCAACTTCAACCCTTCTATCTAAATTTCTTTCCATCCAATCGGCTGAACCACAGTAAATTTTCTTTGCTCCATTGTACTCAAAAAGGTAAATTCTGGAATGCTCTAAAAATCTTCCTACAATACTTCTTACTGTTATATTATCTGATAAGCCTTCTTTCCCTGGAACCAAACAACAAATTCCCCGAATTAAGAGTTTAATAGGAATACCTTTCTGTGAAGCAGTGTATAAAATTCTTATCATCTCGGGGTCCACTAATGAGTTCATAACAATGGTGATAGAAGAAGGATTTTCAGGAGAATGATACTGAATACAATTGTTAAGCATTTCTTTAAATTGTTTACGCATACTTATTGGAGCTACTAATATTTTGCGCCAAGTCTGTTGTTTAGAATAACCAGTTAACAAATTATAAAGCTCGGCTACGTCTTTGGTGATATCAGGATTACAAGTTAGAAGGCTTATATCTGTATAAATTTTTGCAGAAATTTCGTTATAATTACCAGTAGATAGATGTACGTAATTCCTTATTTCTTCCCCTTCTTTACGAACGATTAAACAAACTTTACAATGAGTTTTAAGCCCCATTATTCCATAAACCACATTTACTCCTTCACTTTCTAGTTCACGAGCCCAGGTAATATTTTTTTGTTCATCAAATCTTGCCTTTAATTCAATCAACGCTGTAACATTTTTTCCCCTAATTATTGCTTCTTTTAAAGCACCAACAATCGGTGATTTGCTTCCCGAAGTACGATAAAGGGTAATTTTGATAGCTATAACGTTGGGATCGTGGGAAGCCTCTTTTATAAGGTCTACTACATGATTAAAACTATCATAAGGATGCCATAGCAAAATATCCTTGTATTTTATAGCCTCAAATATGTTATCAGATTTCGCTATAATTGGATTTAAAGAAGGGGTAAAAGGTTCATCTTTTAAATGGGGTTTTTCCACCGTTTTATAAATTTCCCATAGCGTATTGGAATCAACTATGTGTTCTTTAATATAAATATCTTTTTCTGTTAGCTCCGATAAACTTTCTAATAAGATATACTTGGAATATTCCGAGATATTCTGGGTCATTTCTAAACGAATTAAAGACCCTAAATTTCTTTTTCTTAACTCTTTTTCAATTAATTTTAACAAATCATCAGCTTCAGCTTCGGAAATATCTAAATCCGCATTTCGTGTAATTTTGAACTTAGATACATTTAAAATACTCATTCCCGGAAAAAAATTCTCTAAATATTCCGAAATAATATCCTCCAAAAGTACAAAATCATAAGCATCTTGATTTTTAAAATACAAAACTGGCGGCAAAATTGAAGGGATAGGAATAACCGAAACCAAAGGCTCCTGCTCATTGTTCTCATTGTATAACTCAATAATCAAATTCAAATTTAAATTTCTGAGTTTGGGGAAAGGATGAGACGGGTCAATAGCTAATGGTGTTACCACAGGAAAAATTTTTTCTAAAAAATAATTATTAACATAATCTTTTTGTTCTTTGTTTAATTGATTGACTTTCAATATTCTAACTTTTTCTTTTTCAAGTAATGGCAAAATATCATTATACAAAGTTTTAGTATGTTGTTGTAATACAGGAACTAAACAGCGATGAATTTTTGAGAGTTGCTCTTCAGCAGTCATACCATCGGTCGTTTTTTTATGAAGACCAGCTTTAATTTGTTCTTTTAATCCCGCAACTCGTATCATAAAAAACTCATCTAAATTTGAAATAAAAATTGCGCAAAATTTAAGTCTTTCTAACAATGGATTAGACCTATCTTGTGCTTCTTCTAAAACTCTATAATTAAATTTCAACCAACTTAATTCTCGGTTGAAAAACATTTCATTAGGCTTAATTTTTTTTGTAGGTGCTGTTAATTTTGAATTTTTTTGCATAATAAGGCTTTAAGCAGTAAATTTACTACAAAAATGAATAATTTACCGAATATTTTCTAATGAATCATAGAATTTTTTTAAATTAACAATTTTCTGAATTTGCTCTCCTGAAGCGATAAGCCTTTCATTTACAGTGGCTTTCCATTTACAAACAACTTTATTTTTTTCAACTTGAACCAATTCCGCAGTAAACAAGACGATATCACTCTCCAATGCAGGAGAATGGTGATATACACTGACCATGACCCCTACTCCCTCCTCTCCTTCTTCTTTCATTTCAAGAACAAAAAGCCGACAAACCCACTCCGCACACCTCGCAATAGTAAAAGTCGATAAAACAGGGTGTATCAAACCTTCTTTCTCAAAAAAAGCAAAATCATTTGGTCTAACAAGATATTCATAAGTTTTTGTATCCCCAATTTGGAATGGATTTTTCATCGGTTAATTAGTTTGATGATAAAAGTCGGTAGCCCATTCTTTAGCAAAGTAAGTCAAAATCATATCTGCACCGGCTCTTTTGATAGAAAGTAAAATCTCATTTCTTACTTTTTTTTCATCAATCCAGCCTTTCTGCCCAGCGGCTTTAACCATTGCATATTCTCCCGAAACATTGTAAGCGGCTATGGGAAGCGAACATGCTCTCCTAAGGATTTGAATAACATCTAAATAGGATAAAGCAGGCTTTACCATAAGAATATCCGCCCCCTCTTGAATATCCAATTCCATTTCTATTAAAGCTTCCTGAACATTAGCAGGGTTCATCTGGTAAGACTTTTTATCGCCGAATTTAGGTGCAGAATCCAAAGCGTCTCGGAATGGTCCATAAAAACTGGAAGCATACTTTGCGGTGTAAGACATAATACCCGTCTCATAAAAACCGTTTTGGTCTAAACCTTCGCGAATTGCCCGTACACGCCCATCCATCATATCCGAAGGTCCGATGTAATCCACTCCAACCTCCGCTTGCAATAAAGCCATCTGTACTAAAATATCCAATGTTTTATCGTTAATTATTTTTCCATTTTCAACTATACCATCATGACCATCAGAACTGTAAGGATCCATCGCAACATCGGTAACAATACAACTCTCTGGAAACTCCTGTTTTATTTGCTTTAATGCTTGAACATAAAAATTATTTTTTTGAATCCCATAACTAGCAAGATTATCCTTTTTACTATCCTCTATAACGGGAAATATCACAAAACTTTGTAATCCTAATCGCATACAACTCTCTATTTCTTTGAGCATATCCCGAAGGCTCATTCTAAAAATGCCTGGCATGGATGCTACTTCTACCGCTTCCGCTTGCCCATCTAATAAAAATAAAGGATATATCAAATGTTGCGGTAATATAATAGTTTCCTGAACTAAATTCCTGATTACTTGTGATTTACGATTTCTTCGTGGTCTTCTTAACATAATAAAAATTACAAAATTAACAAAAAATCGTTGAAAGTAGTTTTATATTTTCATTCCCATAGTACCAAAAACCCTACCACCGAAGTAGCAGGGTATAATTGAGAGCAATTTGTATTTAATCAAACCAAGCCGATATAAACTCCAAAGACACATCAGGATGAAGTTCTTTGAGTTTTTGATAGATATCGTTTGGTGTTTGATTCTTTAACATAGAAGTATTTAAGAAGCCTGCTTTAATAAGTAACTCTTGATACTCGGGAGAAATAAAAAGTCCTTCGAAAGGATTATTAGAAGCTTCAGGTTTCATATGTGGAAAAAATAAAACATCTTGAATAGAATGTTGATTAGTCATAATCATGGTAAGCCTATCAATACCCACGCCGAGCCCTGCGGTAGGAGGCATACCGTATTCCAATGCGCGTAAGAAGTCTTCATCAAGTTCCATTGCTTCTTCGTCTCCCCTTTCTTTCAGTTTTAGTTGTTCAATGAAGCGTTGCCTTTGGTCTATTGGGTCATTTAATTCTGAATATGCGTTACAAATCTCTTTTCCATTGCAAATCACTTCAAAACGCTCCACAAGACCAAGTTTAGAACGATGTTTTTTAGCTAATGGACTCATTTCTATGGGGTAATCCAAAATGAAAGTAGGTTGTATAAGTTTAGGTTCTACATATTCACCGAAAATCTCATCAATAAGTTTACCACGGTCCATGGTATCATCAGTTCGTATTTTTAGTTCATGAGCTACTTTACGTACCCCAGTTTCATCCATTTCCGATATATCCAAACCCGTAAACGCTTGAATAGCTTCGTACATTGTGTAGCGTTTCCAAGGTCTTTTAAAATCAATAAGATGAGGACCCACTTGAACTTGAGTTGTACCGTGTAAATCTAACGCTACTTTTTCAATCATTTCTTCAACTAAGCCCATCATCCATAAATAGTCTTTATAAGCCACATAAAGCTCCACTTGGGTAAACTCTGGATTATGGAAACGGGACATTCCCTCATTACGAAAATCTTTTGAAAATTCATACACACCATCAAAGCCCCCTACAATCAATCGTTTCAAATACAGTTCATTAGCAATTCGCAAATACAACGTAGTATCCAGCGCATTATGATGGGTTTTGAAAGGTCTTGCCGCCGCTCCCCCATGTATAGGTTGTAAGATAGGAGTCTCTACTTCCAAATAACCTTTCGAATCTAAATACTGTCTTATAGAATTTACTAATTTTGTGCGTTTTATGAAGGTCTCCTTCACCTGCGGATGTACAATTAAATCTAAATAACGCATACGATAACGTAACTCCACATCCGAAAAAACATCATAAACCTTACCGTCTTTTTCTTTGGGTATGGGAATAGGTTTTAAAGCCTTAGATAATATTTTAAATTGAGATACATGAACGGTAGTCTCACCTGTTTTCGTTTTAAAAACATACCCTTCTACACCTACAATATCTCCAAGTGAAGTTAATTTCTTAAATACTTCTTCATAAACCGAAGTTTCCTGTTTTTCACTGATAGAATCCTTACTGATATAAATCTGAATTTTTCCTTTTGAATCTTGAAGTGTAGCAAAAGAGGCTTTCCCCATCACTCTTTTTGCCATAATTCTACCCGCTATACGTACTTGCTGTCTATTTTCAGCGAATTTGACGTGGTGGTCATGAATATCTTGTGAATGATGAGTAACCACAAACTCCTCCGCAGGATAAGGGTTGTAACCTTTTTCTAATAACTCTTGTAGTTCCGCTCTACGTACTATTTCTTGGTCACTTAACATCTAACTTATTATAACAATCAAGTAGCAAAATTGGTTCAAAAATCATTGAAAATCAACAAAATTTTTTATCTATTTATTTTTAACATTATATTCTTGACTTTTCAGCCATTCTGTAACTTTAAAGACTATGTCTCCTTGTAACCAAATTTGATTTTGTTGTATACTACCACCTACTCCAAATTGCATCTTTAACTTTTTCGCTAAAACTTCTAAATCATCAATCGTCCCAACAAAGTTATCAACAATTGTAATCTTCTTGCCCGGCTTAGTCTTGATATCTAAATAAACTTTTAATCTCTGTTTTTCAGGAGACAAAGTTTTTACGGAATTTTCTATCTCTTGATTTTGAATTTCTTGAATTAAATCTGAGTTGGTAGAATATACTAAACCACTCTGAAAGTTCTTTCTTTTCATCTCAAATGTATTAGGTACAAAATTACGTTAAATCTTCTAACACTCGCAAAACTTTGTATTCAAAGATTTTATATATTTGCATTGTATCTTTAACCGATAAATATATTGACTCTCTAACCGATTTCGGATTCAAGAAAATTTTTGGTGAAGAAGCCAATAAAGTCCTCCTTATTGACTTCCTTAATCAACTCCTCCCTCCTAAACACCTTATCAAGACCTCACCTACAAAAATAATGAACTCCTACCCAATGACCCGCTTGACAGAAAAGTTACCTTTGATTTATATTGCGAAAGTATTTCAGATGAAAAATTTATTGTTGAAGTGCAAAGAACTAAACAACTCCATTTCAAAGACCGTAGCATCTTTTATGCTTCCTTCCCTATTAAACAACAAGCCCTGAAAGGTAATGAATGAAACTTTAAACTTCAACCCGTCTACACCATCGCTATCATCAATTTCCTATTGTATGATAACCATGAAATCATCAACCAAGATTATATCCATACCGTACAACTCAAAAATCATCTTAACCAAATTTTCTATGATAAACTAACTTTCATTTACATAGAATTACCTAAATTCAACAAAAAAGCTGACGAACTAAAAACCAAAATCGATAAATGGCTCTATGTTTTTCGTTACCTTGCTCAATACTCGAAACCTTACATGATAAAATTTATCAAAAACTTTTTACTATCGCTGAAATCGCTAAATTTAATAAGGAACGTGCTATGTATGAGGATAATCTAAAATACTATCGTGATTTCAAAAATGCTATTGATTATGCTTTCTTTGAAGGTAAACAAGAAGGTTTACAGGAAGGTTTACTAAAAGGTAAACAAGAAGTTTACAGGAAGGTAAAAGAAAAGGACTACTAGAAATTGCCAGAAAAATGAAACATAATGGTATGGATATTCAAACTATTTTGAATTACACAGGAATCCCCATTAAAGATATTCTCAATCTCTAAAACCCTATCTTTTAAGAAATTACTAAATTTATGTTAAATTTCGATTTTAAGATTGATAAATGTTGTATGTCATGATAAAATAGTTATGATTAGCATTGTATTTATCAGAAGAGAATTTGTCTTCCGTAATCACCCCACGCGTCTAAAAAGTGATTGTTGAATAACAAAATATATTTCAATAAAATTTGAAAAATTAACTACCTTATAGCCATTTAAAATTAAACTTACTAAAAAATTAAAATTTGGTATAAAAACCTAATCTATAAACAAAATACAAAAGATTGTTCAGTCAGATATTTCAATATTTTTTGAAAATAGTAAATTTTTGAAAATTTATTTGCACAAACATAAAAAAATACTCTAATTTAGCGGCACATTTTAAATCTATCCAAATGAAGAATAGACCCATTCGAAAAGTAGCCGTATTAGGTTCAGGAATTATGGGCTCGCGTATAGCCTGCCATTTCGCCAATATAGGCATAGAAGTTTTATTATTAGACATCGTCCCCAAAGAGCTCAATGAAGCAGAAAAAGCCAAAGGCTTAACCACTGACTCCAAGGAGTTTAAAAATCGTATCGTAAACGAATCCTTACAAAACGCTATCAAGTCCAATCCTGCTCCGCTTTATAAAAAATCTGCCGCCAAACTTATTACTACCGGTAACTACCAAGATGACTTCCCCAAAATCGCTGATTGTGACTGGATTATTGAAGTCGTTATTGAAATTTTTGACATCAAAAATCAAATTTTAGACCAAGTAGAAAAATACCGTAAACCCGGTTCTATTGTAACCTCCAACACATCAGGTATTCCGATTACCAGCATGGCTGAAAGGCGTTCCGAAGATTTCAAAAAACATTTTGCAGGTACTCACTTCTTTAATCCCCCTCGTTACTTGAGATTATTAGAAATTATCCCAACAAAGTATACAGACCCCGAAGTTACAGCGTTCTTAATGCATTACGGTGACCTATTTTTAGGTAAACAAACTGTGCTTTGTAAAGATACCCCAGCTTTCATTGCTAACCGTATTGGTATTTATGCAATTATGCATTTGTTGCATTTAGTGGATAAAATGGGATTAACCGTTTCTGAAGTAGATAAAGTCACGGGTCCTCTGGTTGGTCGCCCTAAATCTGCAACATTTAGAACTTTAGATGTGGTAGGTTTAGATACCGCTGTAAAAGTAGCCAAAGGTATAGCTGATAACTGCCCTCATGATGAGTGCAAAGAAGTATTCCAATTACCTGCATATATTCAAAAAATGATTGAAAACCAGCAATTTGGTGACAAAACGGGTAAAGGTTTTTATTTCAAAGATAGAGCATCAGGCTCCAAAGAAATTCTAGAATTAAATTTACAAACTGGTAAATATCAAGCTCAACAAAAAGTTAAAGCACCATCTATTGATGCTTTAAAAAATTTAGATACTCCTCTAGCAAGAATCAAATCTTTAATTCAAGCCCAAGATAAGTTTGGTGAATTTACACGCCAGTCTATGTATGGTGTTTTTGCTTATGTATCCAATAGAATTCCTGAAATTTCTGATGAACTCTATAAAATTGATGATGCTTTAAAAGCAGGCTTTGGTTGGGAAGTTGGTCCTTTTGCTACTTGGGATTATCTTGGAGTTAAAGAAACTTTAGAAGCTTGTGAAAAAGCGGGTTACAAAGTTGCGCAGTGGGTTCATGATATGGTAGCTAGCGGTAATAATTCATTCTACAAAATCGAAAAAGGAATCCGTAAATTTTATGATATACCATCCAAGTCTTACCAATCTATACCTGGAGCTGATAAACTCATCAATTTAGATAGTTTAAGACCTACTAATGTGGTATGGAAGAACGAGGGAGCTACGATACATCACATGGGAGATGATATACTGTGCGTAGAGTTTCATACCAAAATGAATTCGTTGGGTGGTGAAGTTTTGCAGGGAATAAATAAAGCGATAGAGCTTGCAGAAGCCAGTTATAAAGGAGTTGTAATAGGAAATCAAGGAGAAAATTTTAGTGCAGGAGCTAATTTGGGGATGGTATTTATGATGGCTTGTCAGCAAGAATGGGATGAACTTAATTTTGCGATAAAATATTTTCAGGATACCATCATGCGAGTACGATATTCCTCAATTCCTGTAGTGGTAGCACCTCATGGTTTAGCTTTAGGGGGAGCTTGTGAAATGAGTATGCACGCTGATGCAGTTCAAGCCGCCGCAGAAACTTATATTGGATTAGTAGAGGTGGGGGTAGGTTTAATTCCCGCTGGTTGTGGTACCAAAGAATTTGTCGCAAGAATTTCAGACCAACTCCGTGATGGTGAAGAACTTAATATCCTTCGTGATTATTTCTTAACCATTGGACAAGCAAAAGTGGCTACCTCCGCAGAAGAAGCGTATGAACTAGGCTACTTCCGTAGAGGCTACGATAGATATTCCGTAAACTCTGAAAGAAGACTTACCGATGCAAAAAAAGTATGTTTAGATTTGTATGAGAAGGGATACACACAACCTGTTCGTAGAAATGACATTAAAGTACTCGGAAGAGCAGGATTGGCGGTTGTTCATGCAGGAGTTTATTCTATGCAAGTAGGTGGATACATTTCCGAGCATGACAAAAAAATTGCTACTAAGTTAGGTTATGTACTATGCGGAGGAGATTTGTCTGCTAAAACAGAGGTCTCTGAGCAATATTTATTGGATTTAGAAAGAGAAGCATTTTTAAGCTTGTGTGGCGAACAAAAAACGTTGGAACGTATCAATTCTATATTAACGAGTGGTAAACCATTAAGAAATTAACAATCAAATTATAAAATTAGAAATAAAATGAATGCATATATAGTAGCGGGCTACAGAAGTGCCGTTGGTAAAGCCCCAAAAGGAAAATTTAGATTTACAAGACCCGACGATATTGCGGCGGAAGTCATTAAGCATTTAATGAAACAAGTACCAAATGTTGAGCCACAAGAAGTGGAAGATGTGATTGTTGGAAACGCTATTCCTGAGGGAGAGCAAGGTTTAAACATGGCTAGAATGATTGCGTTAATGTCTTTGGGGATAGAGGTGCCTGGTATGGTTGTGAATCGTTATTGTGCATCGGGATTAGAGACTATTACCTTAGCATCTGCAAAAATTCATGCAGGATTACAACACTGTATTCTTGCAGGCGGTGCTGAAACGATGTCCCTTGTACCTATGGGAGGATATAAAATTGCCCCAAATTACGCCGTAACCTTACAACATCCTGAATGGTATTTCGGTATGGGTATGACCGCAGAAATGGTAGCCCAAAAGTATGGAATAAGTAGAGAAGAATCCGATATATTTTCCTATCAATCGCATCAAAAAGCTATCAAAGCAATTCAAGAGGGTAAATTCAAAGATGAAATCGTTCCTATTGAAATTGAAGAAGTTTATTACGCAGAAGGGAAAAAACAAAGCCGTAAATATGTAGTAGATACAGATGAAGGACCAAGAACGGATACTTCCGTTGAAGCATTAGGGAAATTAAAACCTGTTTTTGCGGCAAAAGGAGTGGTTACCGCAGGAAATTCTTCCCAAATGTCCGATGGAGCCGCTTTTGTGATGGTTTGCTCTGAAGAGTTTTGTAAAACGCATAATTTAAAGCCCATTGCAAGATTAGTGGGTTATGGTATCGCAGGTGTTGAACCCGATTATATGGGGATTGGACCTGTTAAAGCTATTCCTGTTGCGTTGAAAAATGCAGGTTTAAAATTAAAGGATATACAACAAATTGAATTGAATGAAGCATTTGCGGCACAATCATTAGCTGTCATCAAAGAAGCAGGCTTAAACCCCGAAATTATCAATGTAAACGGTGGCGCAATTGCTTTAGGGCACCCTCTCGGTTGCTCAGGTGCTAAACTTTCCGTTCAGTTATTCAATGAAATGCGTAGAAGAAACCAAAAATATGGAATGGTGACCGCTTGTGTAGGAGGAGGTCAAGGTATTGCAGGTATCTACGAATTACTTTGATATTAACAATTACTATACCTATACTTATCCCGAAGTAATATTTTTACTTCGGTTTTTTTATTCTCTCAATTCATGTCCTAATTTTTACCAATAGTGCAAAAAAAGAATCCGTTTAAACAAGTTTTATTTTACAAAAATTTTAAGTAATCTAATTTGGCTGAAAAATTTTAAAAAAAAGTATGTCAATAATAGAAAAAAAAATTAAAAGATCATTTGCTCTTTTTGTTGTTTGTTTTTTATCTATAATCTTTTATTGTTTGTACAAAGGTTTGATTTAATTACTACTTTGTTATGAAAGAGCATTTACAATCTCCTGTTTCAACATTTAACTTCAGAAATTCTTTTCTTAATATACCACAAATTGAATTACAAAGAGTGGTATCATTATACTGTTTGGGGGTCTTTACGGTAAAAGTAAAAATCAATTGATAGGCTCCTACTTCGTGATAATCATTTAAAATATCTACTTGAATAGTTGGTTTTTCAAGCTTACCATTATAATTTGTTTTTACTAATTCATTCACCTCATTTGTTAGAATACGATTACCGTTAGTAGTAAATTCTTCCCTATCCAATTTATCATTTGCTAATATTTTAACAACCACATTTTTTTTAATTTGAGACAATGCTACAGAATTAAAAACACAAATTAACAAAAAACATGCAAAAATGATAAGTTTCATAAATCTCTTTTTTGAGCAACCAAATTATGAGTTTTTTCAATGTAAAACAAAATTTTAACCAAGTTTTTAAATTTAAAAGTTTGAAATATGCATAAGAGTTTATGTATAGCAATACAACAAATTGACTTACTAGTAATCTAAAATTCTTCTCAACTATAAATTCGTGCTTAAACTTCTTGTGATATTTACTCTCTCTTTAATTAAAATTAAATGAATGGAGAATTTTAGCTATGATGTTAGTGTTTTTTTCTGTGTTTCTCTGTGATTTTTTTACCATAATGTAAATACCTGTTAATAAAACAAATACTATTAACAACTTATACGTAAATTATAAGAACAATTAGTTATAGTGGATATCAAAATTTTGTTCAATTTATGTATATCTAGAAAGTGTAAAAAATTATAATCTTATACCACCATTGGGGAATAAATTTGTTTTATTTGAACTTGCATTTTTACAAATTTGTTCGGAATTTTGAGTTTATTATTTATTGAAAATGGCAAAAATTGAATTAATTCCTGATAATCAAATTATTACTATTGGGGCTTTCCCTAAATCTCAAAAAATTTATATACATGGTAAACTTTACCCTATTCAAGTAGCCATGCGCCAAATAAACTTATCCAAAGGAGAATTACCTATTGTAGTATACGATACATCAGGACCCTACACAGATGACAATCAAGTAATTGATATATTCAAAGGTTTACCCAAGATACGTAAATCATGGATACTCCAAAGAAATGATGTAGAGGAGCTTTCTGAAGTTTCTTCTAATTATGGAAAAGAAAGACTCAATAAGTCAGAATTAAATGGGATTCGTTTTCCTCATATTCCCAAGCCCTTAAAAGCTAAACAAGGACATAATGTGACGCAGTTGCACTACGCTAAAAAAGGGATTATCACACCTGAAATGGAATACATTGCTATACGTGAGAACCAATGTTTACATTTGTACAAGGAATACCTATCACAGCAACATCCTGGATTTGATTGGGGAGCAAGAATACCGAAAAGAGAAATAACTCCTGAATTTGTGCGTCAAGAAGTAGCGGCAGGAAGAGCCATTATACCTTCTAACATCAACCACCCTGAAAGTGAGCCTATGATTATAGGTAGAAATTTTTTAGTGAAAATCAATGCTAATATTGGAAATTCTGCGGTAACATCTTCCATTGCTGAGGAAGTAGAAAAGGCGGTCTGGGCTTGCCGTTGGGGCGCTGATACTATTATGGATTTAAGCACTGGTAAAAATATTCACGAGACCCGAGAATGGATATTAAGAAATTCCCCAGTGCCTATTGGAACTGTTCCTATCTACCAAGCATTAGAAAAAGTAGGAGGTAAACCAGAAGAATTAACTTGGGAAATCTTTCGTGATACTTTGATAGAACAAGCCGAACAAGGCGTAGATTATTTTACGATTCATGCGGGAGTACGCTTAAAATATATTCCTTACACTGCAAACCGTGTGACAGGGATTGTTTCAAGAGGTGGTTCCATTATGGCAAAATGGTGTCTCGCCCATCATCAAGAAAACTTCCTTTATACCCATTTTGAGGAAATTTGTGAAATCATGAAAGCCTACGATGTAGCTTTTTCTTTAGGTGACGGTTTAAGACCCGGCTCTATTGCCGATGCAAACGATAAAGCTCAATTCGCTGAACTAGAAACCCTCGGTGAACTTACTAAAATTGCATGGAAACACGATGTACAAGTCATGATTGAAGGACCTGGGCATGTTCCTATGCATTTAATTCAAGAAAATATGGAAAAACAATTAAAAGAATGTCAAGAAGCTCCTTTTTATACATTAGGACCTTTAACCACGGATATAGCGCCTGGTTACGACCACATCACTTCTGCTATTGGCGCGGCTATGATTGGTTGGTATGGTTGTGCGATGCTTTGCTATGTAACTCCCAAAGAGCATCTAGGGCTACCAAATAAAAAAGATGTTAAAGATGGAGTGATTGCTTATAAAATTGCGGCTCATGCCGCTGACCTAGCCAAAGGACATCCTGGCGCTCAAATCCGTGACAATGCTATCAGTAAAGCACGCTTTGAGTTCCGTTGGGAAGACCAATTTAACCTTTCCCTGGACCCAGATACTGCCCGAGAGTTCCACGATGAAACATTACCCTCCGATAACGCTAAACTTGCCCATTTCTGCTCTATGTGTGGCCCCAAATTCTGTTCTATGGAAATCACTCAACAAATTCGTGAATACGCCCAAAATCACCATATCAACGAAAACCAAGCCATTCAACATGGACTAAATCAAAAAGCAAAAGAGTTCTCTGAAAAAGGTAACGATATTTATATACCTATTCCATAACTAATCAGATTGAGGTTTCTCATGGATGCTTAACTCCAAAAAACAGCCTGATAAAAGGCTGTTTTCTATAATTCTAACTATAAAAATTATAAATCTGTATAGCAATTAGGATTTAACCTCTTAAACTCTTCAATTTCTTGAGGCGGAATCGGACAACCATAACAATACAAAGCGTTTAAGGTTAGATTCATGATAGGTCGGAGAGAATTTACCAATGATGAACTTGCATAAATATTTTGTAAACCTCTTATATTAGAAAGTGGTGATAAATCAAATATAGAAGTATTGGTTATATCTAAAGTCTTTAAACCCTCTAAACCTTGGATGCCCTCTAAATTCGCTATATCGGTATCCATTAATGATAAATAATCTAACATATAACAATCTTTTAATGGTTCTATACTATCTATATTGGTCTGTCCTAAATATAAATACTTTAGCGAATTTAAAGAAGATAAAGGAGATATATCTTTAATATTAGTGTTACTGATATCTAAACTTTCTATTTGAAGCAGATTCCCTAATGGTGAAATGTCTTCTACCATGGTTTCTCCTAAATAAAGGTTTCTTAAAAGTGTCAATTCTTGTAATGGAGTAACATCCTCCACATCTGAACCCGTTAAATAAAGATTAGATAATCTTTTAAGATTTTGGAGTGGTTTTATATCAGATACCCTACTTCTTGATAAATCAAGCGTATTTAAAAGGATTAGGTTTGAAAGCGGCGAAATATCACTCACCTTAGAATTGGTAATATATAAGGAAGTAAGTCTTTTAAATTTAGATAGTACAGAAATATCTTTGATATTGGTATTACTTATATTGAGATAACTTAATTTTTTTTGTTTAGATAAGCAAGAAATATCTTTAATTTTCAGATTTGAAAGTTCTAAATTTTCAAGGTTTGTTAAATTTACTATTGGGCTTAAATCTTTTACCTTTGAATAATCTAAGTAAAGACTCTTTAAACGAGTTAAGTTTGCAATAGCAGAAATATCAGATATTTTCGAAGAACTTAAATAAAGGCTTTCTAAGTTCACTAAATTCTGAATTCCATTTAAACTAGTCCCCTTAAATGAAGATAAATCTAAATAATCTATCGAAGTTAAATGAGAAATGGGACTTAAATCGGTTACTTTAGTTGAACCGATTCCTGTTATTTGTTTTACTTTCTTCAAATATTTTAGAGGTGTTAAATCTGTAATGCTTTCTACTTGTTGTTGGTCTACATATAAATAAATATACTCAAGGCCAAGCATTTCGTTTAATTGTTCTTGATTGGGTTCGTCATAAATATTAATAGCATTACGAAATACTTTTTTCCAATTTTCGTCCATACTATCCCACCAATCCTTTGGATGTATAATATTATATGAATTTGAATTACCCTCAACCACTCGGGCAGGCTCTAAGTTTTCTAAATCTTCATCTGGTGACCTAGGATTCATTTTATAATATTCCACAAAGGTACATATTTTTTTGTAAGGACAAATTATTATTTAAATTTACTCCTTACAACATTAAAATTTTATCTTATGTATTGTTCTTGGTAATACAAATCTAAAATGTCATAGAATTCTTGCCCGAAGCGTCTTATGATTGCTTCTTTTAAAAATCTATAAACAGGAGTATTATTTTTTGCTCCTTTTATACATGCACATTTACATATATCCCATTCTTCATAATTTATCCCCACAATTCCATTCTTCTCCCATAACCGAATGGGATATAAATGACAAGAAATGGGCTTTTGAAAATCAATTTTACCCGCTTTCCATGCTTTTTCTATCCCACATAAAGCGATTCCCTTATCGTAAGTTAAATACGCACACTCTTTTCCATTTACGAGTGGTGTCGAAAACTCTCCTTCTGCATGCTCTACGTATTTACCCTGCTCTTCTATTGCTTGTATACCTCGTTTCTCTAAGAAAGGTTTTATTTTATCATAAATGTCCTCTAAAATTTTTAATTCATTGTAATCTAATGGTGCCCCTAAATCCCCCTCAATACAACATTTACCTTTACATCGGCTCAATTCACATTCAAACTGTTCTGAAAAAATGTCTTCACTAATTAGATGATGGTCAATTTGTAACATAAATTATTTCTTTTGGAATGCAGGATGTTTTATTTCCTTATAACCTCCATATTTCGCATAAAGTTCAGGTAAATTTTGCTCTTCCTCAGGATACATTCTAATCAACCAAACAAAGTTCTTTTTTTCCACCAAATGTTTCATCATGATTTCTTTGGTCTCTTTTTGAGATAGTTTTACTTTTTTTAGGTTAGGGTCCCCATTAGATTTCCTTAATTTTTTTTCATCTCTCGGAACTAATACCACTAAATGCTTTATACTCGGTGATTTACGATATTTCACTTTAATTTTGGTGGAATCCCCATTCACATAACGTACATACTGAATTAAACGGTTCTTCACTATATAATCCGTTACAATACTTTTTCCATACTTTTCTGTTTCTACAATTTGACCCGCAGAAACACCAGAATAAATTGAATTTAACTTACAAAAACGTTTCTTATTAGTAAAAATATATTTTAAATCCGCTCCCACACGCTCCAAATTCGTTTTTGGTTGTACAATATTAGGGTCACACGGAACTTTATATTTACCAAGTGGCCTATGACATATCTTCAAACTTTTGTAACATACATTGTCTAACTGTTTATGTTTTACACGAAAGGATCGTTCCCCACACGCAAAATCTAACTGTTTATGTTTTACACGAAAGGATCGTTCCCCACACGCAAAATCTAACTGTTTATGAGGGATTACCAATTTCGGATAACAAACATTATCTAAATTTCTATGGGGGATTACCAATTTCGGATAACAAACATTATCTAAATTTCTATGGGGGACTACCAATTTCGGATAACAAA
>CALLNY010000003.1 GCA_938005475.1 uncultured Bacteroidia bacterium
CATAAAGTTCAGTGAAAAGCAAGTAAAGATGGTTATCATGGCTTATTTGATTTATGCGGATATATTTTACGTGATTAGTGAGCCTGAAATGAAAAGTGGGGGTTATCCTGATTTGATTTTGTTCAATAAGCCGAATAATCCGCCACATCATCAATATGTGATAGAGTTAAAGTATTTGAAGAAAGAGCACGCTCATGAGTTAGAGAAGGTACAACAAGAAGCCAAAACACAGCTTTTGGGATATTACGAAAGTGATAAAGTTTTGCAAGCACGTCCTAATATGCATTTACTGACGGTAGTAGCAGTGAAGGAACAGTTGTATGTGGAGGAAGTACATCCACGATTTCTTTCATAATTTTGCCCTATGTTTAAGGTTATTCAAAAGTATTGGGTGCAAAAACCGCTATATTTTTTACTATGGTCTAGTTTCATAATACGATTAGTTGGGGTGATTTTTTCAAAAGGTTATAGTATGTTTGATGATCATTTTTTGGTAGTGGAGCCTGCACAATCATGGATTGAGGGCGTCAATTGTTTGGGATGGTTACCGCATTCAACTCACCATACTCCACAAGGACACGGTTGGATATTCCCAGGTTTCCATTATATTATTTTTGTTTTTTTGGAATACTTTCATATCACGGACCCTCAATTCAAGATGTTTTTCATTCGCTTTTTACTTGCCGCTTACTCTCTGTTAATTGTTTATTATGGTTACAAAATTACTCAAGAGTTAAGCCCTTATGAAGAAGATGCTCGTAAAGTAGGACTTTTACTCTCTTTTTTATTTTTCTTCCCCGTATTCTCTGTAAGAAGTTTAGTGGAAATGGGAACAATACCGTTTGTTTTAGCTTCCATTTACTACCTCATTAAACATGAAAAATTTAATAAAAAATTTTTTATAGCAGGATTACTTTCTGGCGTATCAATAACGATAAGATTTCAATCGGTTCTATTTCCTGTTGGTATTGGAATGGTGCTACTATATCGAAGACAATTTATACCCTTTCTTCTTTATTTGGTAGGAAATCTTATTACGCTTTCAGCTGTTCATGGGACTTTAGATTGGTATTTTTGGGGTTACCCTTTTGCTGAAATTAAAGCCTATATAGATTACAATATTACTCATAGAAATGATTACATTACTTTACCTTGGTACAATTTTCTAATAGTATTAGCTGTTTTCCTCATTCCTCCTATCAGTATTTTTTTATTGATTGGTTTTTTTCAATCATGGAAGCGATATACACTTTTGTTCCTTCCTGCCTTTTTATTTTTGACCTTTCATAGCTACTTTCCTAATAAACAAGAACGATTTATTTTGCCCATGATTCCTTTTATAATCATTTTAGGAATAATATTATGGAATGAAAATATCAGATTGCAAAAAGCTCCCTATTGGATTATAAAATACCATAACAAAATATGGATTTTTTTTTGGATAATCAATAGTTTGGCTTTACTATTGTTGTTACCAGCCTACATGAAAAAAACACGTGTAGAAGCCATGTATTACCTGTATCAACAGCCTGGTGAAAAAAGATTTTTAATTGAAAATAGTTTTGAAGAAGCTTGTGGTTTTATGCCTATGTTTTATGCAGATGAATGGGACGAGAAATGTGAACAATTCTGCGTAACCGCTAGTACGGATTGGAGTAAATTATGTCAATATTTTAAAGATCATCCAGGAAAAAGCCCGAATTATATCATTTTTATGGAAGATATACAACTCAAAGACCGTATAGCAAATATAAAAACTTGCTATCCTAACATTCAACTCGTTCACACAGTTTATCCCAGCTATTTAGATCAATTTATTAGGTGGCTAAATCCTATCAATAAAAACTATACTGCCTTCATATATAAAGTACAAAATCCTCATTAAAGAAACAAGTTTTTAATAGGGTGTATTTATCATGGTTTATTCATAAATTTGCATTATAATTTAGAATGAAATTTTTGGTTTTTATTGGTCTTTCAATATTTATTGCGTGTAAGCATTAAGAAACGGAACAATAAAATGATAAATTTATGGTTTATGTTCCTGTGCTTACGGATACTATTTACGAAAATGAATATGTAGCCGAAATAGTTTCTAAGCAAAGAGTTGAAATTAGAACCAAAGTCAAAGGATTTATAGAAAAATTATACGTTGATGAAGGGCATTTTGTGAAACAAGGGCAAATTTTATTTAGTATTAATAACAGAGAACTTCAAAAAGAATATCAAAAAGCTGAAGCTTCCTACAAAAGTGTACTAGCAGAATTAAAATCCGCCGAAATAGAATTGATGAACACCAAAATTTTATTTGATAAAAACATCATTTCCAAAGCGGAATTGGAAATAAACCAGGCTAAAGTAGAAGCATTAAAAGCAAAAGCAGAAGAGTATTTAGCACAAAAAGAGCAAGTAGCTATTCAACTAGCTTTTTGTGAAATTAGTGGATGATAGTTATTTTTCTCAAACAGGGATTATAGAAACTATTGAAAGTGAAATAGATGGATCTACTTCTAACATAGCCTTTCGCGCAAGATTTAAAAATCCCGACGGAATAATTAAGCATGGCTCCAGCGGAAAAATTATATTAACCAAAAAACTAAAATCAATTTATTTAGTCCCCCAGAAATCTACCTTTGAAATTCAGGATAAAGTATTTATTTATGCTGTAAAATCTGATAGCACACTTTATTAGGATTACTAGCTTTGTTTCAGTTGCCAATTACTCAATACCCAGATATTGCTCCGCCAGAAGTAGATGTCACCACCAAATATACAGGAGCGAATTCAGAAACCTGTGTTAAAGCGGTTGTAACTACATTCCTACTGGCTTTATCCCCGAAGAAGACCAAGGAACAATCTATGCCAATATTACTACTCCCTCCGGCGCAACCTTAGAAAGAACCGAGCAAGTCGTTGATGAAGTACAAAAAATTGCTTTTAAGTTAGAAGCCGTGAATTCTGTTTCTAGTATGTCGGGATACAGTATCTTATCCGAAGGAGTGGGGGCTATCTACGGTATGAACCTTATTTCCTTAAAAAATTGGAAAGAACGTAAAGAAACTGATAAACAAATCATTGAAAAACTAGAATCATTAGTAGCTCATATTAAAGATGCTCAAATTGAATTTTTTAGACCACCCCCTGTCCCCGGTTTTGGTAATTCCAGTGGTTTTGAATTAAGACTCCTAGACCAAACAGGTACTAATGATTTCACTAAATTTAAACAAGTTACCGATGATTTTATTAAAAAATTAAATGAAAGACCTGAGATTAGTAACGCTTTTACTACTTATGAGCCTAACTTTCCACAGTATTTAGTTCAGATAGATTACGACAAAGCGGCTACAAATGGAATTACTGCAAAGGATGCTTTAAGCACATTACAAACCCTAATCGGTAGTGAATATACAACCAATTTTATTCGTTTCGGGCAATTATATCGCGTAATGGTACAATCCGCTCCAGAATACCGAACCAAACCCGAAGATATCTTTAAATTCTACATCAAAAATAAAGAAAGAGTTATGGTGCCTTTTTCTTCGTTCGTTACTCTAAAAAAAGTTTATGGACCTGAACAAATAACGCGTTATAATATGTACTTGTCAGCTATGGTGAAAGGGCAACCCGCAAAAGGCTACAGCTCAGGTGACGCTATTGAAGCTATTAAAGAAACCGCACAAAAGTTCCTTCCTAAAAGTTATGGTTATGACTGGGCTGGTGCTACCCGCGATGAAGCTAATGCAGGTAATAAAGCCATTTTTATTTACTTAATCTCTCTCGTTTTTATTTATTTATTGCTTGCCGCTCAATACGAAAGTTTTAAGTTACCTTTCCCTGTTCTTTTATCTTTACCTTTCGGAGTTTTAGGAGCTTTCTTATTTTTGTGGCTTTTTGGCCTACAAAATAATATCTACGCCCAAGTTTCTTTAATTATGTTATTCGGAATTTTAGGGAAAAATGCCATTTTGATTGTAGAATACGCAGTATTAAAACAAAATCAAGGTCTAACTCCTTACCATGCTGTTGTAGAAGCCGCAGTTGCAAGATTAAGACCTATTCTAATGACCTCTTTTGCTTTCGTTGCTGGGCTTATTCCTCTAATGATTGCTACCGGTGCCGGCGCCATCGGCAATCAAACGATAGGCTCCGCCTCCGCTGGTGGTATGACCGTCGGTACAATTATCGGTGTGATTTTTATTCCTAGTTTATTTTTGATATTCGCTAAAAAAAATAAAAAAAGAAAAAGTTACTAATTATGAAAAACTTAATCACTTACAAACCTTTTCACAAACTTACTCTCCTTTTAATTTGTCTTGTGTTATACAGTTGTAACTTGAATACAGAGCTAAATCTCTCTAAAACTCGTTTTGATAACCTTGTTCCCTTCGCTAATTCATCTAATAATATCGGACAACTTTCTTACAAAGATTTTTCCAAAGATGAATTCCTTAATCAACTCATTGATAACGCCCTAAAAAATAATTTTGATTTGCAAATTGCTGTACAAAAATAGAAACCTTCAGAAGCCAATTCATAGCAAGTAAAGGGCTACTCTACCCTAAAACAGAACAAAATATTAGTCTCGCATTGAGAAAATATGGGCTTTACACGATGGACGGTGCCGGCAATATTACGACTTTCATTGAACCTAATAAAATTGTTCCTACTCATTTGCCTGATTTTTTGTTGGTTTTCAATCTCAATGGGAAATTGATATATGGGGAAAACTGAAAAATCAAAAAAAGCCGCTTATCAACAGTTACTAGCTTCAGAAGACGCTAAAAAATGGGTCCAAACACAACTTATTTATGCCATTGCAATCCTTTATTATGAACTTCTAAGTTTAGATTATGAAATCGAAACCGCTAATCTAACCCATGAAAAACAAAAAGATGTCCTACAAATTATTCATTATCAAAAAGATGCAGGTAAGATAAATGAATTAGTGGTAAGCCAATTTGAAGCTCAACTTTTAGGTATTCAAATCCTAAAAAATCAACTAGAACAAAAAAGTAAAGACATAGAAAATCAAATTTTATTTTTATGTGGTAGTTTACCTCAAAATATTCGTCGCAATAAAAATGTACTCAACCAAAATTTCAATGTAGATTTAAATATTGGAAGCTACGAACAATTCCTTCAACAAAGACCCGATATACAAGAAGCCGATAAGCTATTACAAGCCTCTCAATTTCAATGGATAGCATCAAAGAAAGCTTTTTTCCCTTCCTTGAATTTCACTAGTTTCGCCGCATCACAAGCTTTCCGTTTAAATTTACTTTATTTGTTTCCAGCTTCCTTAGCTTATTCGTTGTTTTCTTCCTTCTCTACCCCTTTAATTAATCGAAACAATTTAAAAGCCCTATTTTTATCTTCAAAATCTCAAGTTTTTCAATCTTTTTATTACTACCAAAAAATTGTTTATCAAGCCTATTATGAAATAGCAATTGTTTATTTCTTCCTGAATAAACAAAAAGAAATTGTAGAATTCAGCGAAAAACAGAGAGATAAACTTAATCAATCCGTAGAAATTTCTAAAGAACTTTACAAAACTGGAGAAGCAACTTATTTAGAAGTACTACTCGCTCAACAAAATGCGTTAAATGCTCAAATCAATTTGATTGAAGAAAAGAAAAAACTTAAAATTGCAGAATGGAACCTCTACAAATGTTTAGGAGGAGGAAGATAAATAGAGTTATTTTAAAACAGAATTTAAAGCCGTTTTAAATTTAGTATCCATTACACTAACAGTAGGCTCTATACTTTCTACGACTTTTCCTTCCTTATCAACTATAAACTTTTGGAAATTCCATTTCACTGGGGCATCCAAAACGCCGTTCATAGATTTTTGTGTAAGATACTGATATAAGGGATGTATATCTTCGCCTTTGACAGATATTTTGGCAAACATAGGAAAGGTTACACCATAATTTTTTGTACAAAAATCTTTAATTTCTGAATTAGTACCTGGTTCTTGGGCACCAAAGTTATTAGCAGGAAATCCTAATACAACCACTCCTTTATCTTTATATTGCTCGTAGAACTCCTGTAAATCTGCATATTGAGGTGTTAAACCACATTTTGAGGCAACGTTTACAATGACCAGAACTTTTCCTTGATATTGGCTTAATGAAATTTTTTGACCATCAATAGTAATCACTTCAAAATCATGTACTGAACTCATATTCTTTGGATTTTTATTTTGCTTTGGATTTTGGCATCGCGCCATCAATACACTAAAAAATAAAACTGTTAATAATAAATATTTTTGCATAATTTAATAACGCAATTACAATTGAAAAGGTTCCATTACAACCTTTGCGAAAGTTGTTGAATTTTTTGTTTTTTCCATTCATGAAAACTACCTTCTACAATTTTTTTTCGGGCTTCTTTAACTAAACTCAAATAAAAATGTAAATTATGAAAGGAAGCAATAGCAAAGCCCAATAATTCGTGATTTTTGAGTAAATGATGCAAATAAGCCTTGGAATAATTTCTATCACTGAACAAATCGGAGTTTTCATCGATAGGAGAAAAGTCAGTTTTATATTTGGAATTCATGAAGTTACGAATACCATCATGAAAAAATAATAATCCATGCCTTGCATTACGAGTAGGCATTACGCAATCAAACATATCTACGCCCAACGCAATTGCTTCTAAAATATTAACGGGAGTACCAACTCCCATCAAGTAACGTGGTTTGTTTTCAGGTAAAATATTACAAACAATATCAGTCATTTCATACATCAGTTCAGGGGGTTCTCCCGTAGATAATCCACCAATAGCGTTTCCTTCAAAATCTAGTGACGCAATTTTTTCAGCAGAATTTCTTCTTAAATCCGCAAAAGTAGAACCTTGTACAATCCCAAATTGTGCTTGAAAATGTTCATATAGAGGTTGAGTATTGAGAAAATGTTTTCTACCACGTTCTTCCCAGCGGTGAGTTAGTTCCATAGATTTTTGGGCATATTCATATTCACAGGGATAATGGGTGCATTCATCTAAGGGCATCATAATGTCCGAACCTAATATTCTTTGCATCTCGACCACATTCTCAGGAGTAAAAAGTAATTTAGAGCCATCTAAATGGGATTGAAAAGTTACACCACGCTCGCTGATTTTTCGTATTCCTTTTAAGCTGTATACCTGAAAACCACCAGAATCCGTCAGGATAGGTAAATCCCAGTTCATAAATTTATGCAATCCACCGGCTTTTTTAATGATATCCGAACCAGGGCGAATAAATAAATGATAATTATTCCCTAAAATGATTTGGGCTTTAATATCGTTTTTAAGTACTTCTTGTGGAACGGCTTTCACAGTAGCTTTGGTACCCACCGGCATAAAAATAGGAGTTTGCACAGCACCATGCGCTGTTATAAGTACTCCTGCACGTGCCTTCCCATCCGTTTTTTCTACCCTGAACGCAAAAGACATCTCACAAAGAACCAAATATTAATCTATGTCCTTTTACACCGAAAAACTGTCCATTTTGATAGGCTATTCTTCCGTTCAGAAAAGTAGTATCTACTTCAAAATCAAAGGTTTGACCTTCAAAGGGAGACCATCTACACTTATAATATAAATTTTCTTTGCTGACCGTATGTTTTTTATTTGGATTTACTAACACCAAATCGGCATAATACCCTTCACGGATAAATCCTCTATCTACAATACGAAACAAAATTGCAGGATTGTGAGCTGTTAATTCGACCACTTTTTCAATGCTAATTTTTTGATTTTTTACTTGCTGTAACCAGAACAATAAACTATGTTGAACTAATGGACCTCCTGATGGGGCATCCAAATAAGGTAAAGATTTTTCTTCCCAAGTATGCGGTGCATGGTCTGTTGCGGCTACATCTATAGAACCATCTAAAACCGCTCTCCATAGAACCTCTTGGTCTTCTTTCGTTTTTATTGCAGGATTCCATTTGATAAAGTTGCCTTTCGTTGTGTAATCTTGGTCATTGAAAGCCAGATGATGTATGCAAACTTCTGCAGTAATTTGCTTTTTTTCCAATGGCGTTCTATTATCGAATAAACTAACCTCTCTTGCAGTAGAAATATGCAAAATATGTAAACGAGTTTTATATCTTTTAGCTAATGCAACGGCTTTGGAAGAAGATAAAAAACAAGCATCAGCATTCCTAATCAAAGGATGATGAGCAGCTTTGAGCTGATTCCCAAGTTCTTGTTGTAATTTTTTTAGATTACTTTGGATAGTGGGTTCATCTTCACAATGAGTTGCAATCAACATATGGGAATTAGCGAACAGATTTTCCAAAGTTTTTTCGTTGTCAACTAATAAATTCCCTGTGGAAGAGCCCATAAATACTTTAATTCCACAGACGTTTGTTGGATTAGTTTTGAGCACTTCATGGAGATTATCATTAGAAGTTCCCATGTAAAAAGAATAATTAGCATAAGCTTTATGGGAAGCGAGAAGATATTTTTGTTCGAGGAGTTCTTGGTTTAGTGTAGGCGGTTTAGTATTAGGCATATCCATAAAGGAGGTTATCCCCCCCGCAATGGCGGCTTGAGATTCCGTAGCAATATCCGCTTTGTAACTTAAACCGGGTTCACGAAAATGAACTTGGTCATCTATTAAGCCGGGTAATAACCATAAATGCTCAGCGTTGATCTCCTTAGTTTGATGTTTGACGGTAATTTCAGGAGCGATTTTTTCAATTCTTTCGTTTTTTATTAGTACGTCGCTTACGAAAGTATTTCCTTCATTAGTAATTCGTGCTTGCTTAATAAGATAGTTCATGCTTGCAGCACTCTTTCTATTCGTTCAAATACCTCTTGAACTGTACCTACGCCATCAATGGAATAGAACTTATTTTGTTTTTTATAGTGATCGGCTACGGGGAGGGTTTTAGAATTATATTCTTGAATACGTTTTTCTATTATTTCTTCGGTGTCATCGGTGCGGTTTAATTCTTTTGCTCGTTGTAACAAGCGCTGTTTCAAGGTATTAAAAGGAACTTCAAGAGCTACCATAGAATGGATAGATAAATTTAATTCTGCAAGCATTTTATCTAGTGCTTCTGCCTGCGCGACCGTTCTCGGGAAACCATCAAAAATAAAGCCTTTTGCCTGAAGATTTTGGTTAATTTGATTTTTAATCATTCCAATAACCACTTCATCAGGAACTAAAAGGCCTTGGTCTATCAATGTTTTAGCCTTCAGTCCTAATTCGGTTTGGTTTTTCATTTCGTTTCTGAGCATATCGCCCGTGGAAAGATGTACTAATTGATATTTTTTGATAATATTTTCAGCTTGGGTCCCTTTTCCTGCCCCAGGAGGACCGAATAACACAATGTTTTGCATACAGAAAAAAAGAAGGAATTAAAATTTGGTAGTAAATAAACCGAAGCCTACACTAAATCTTAGGTAACCACCTGCAAGGGAAGGTTTACTGACTTGAGAAACTGTTGTGCTGCCTGTGCTCCAATCTTTTGAGCCTACATTAAAAAATGCTCCTAGATCTATACCAATCATTAACAATCCTTTATCATTAAAACAATATCTCATTGAAGCCCCTAATTCCGCTACGCCTGTTTGGGATTCTAATTCTTTGGCTGTAATTCTTTCTATGGTTACGTTATCGCCATAGATAATATCTACATTACTGTAATTGGTGAGGTTCATTTTAGAGGTTCCTACTTGATAACCTAAAAAAGGATAAATCAAGTAGTTATTTTTGTTGTAAAGTAAATATCCTACGTTACCACCGATAGTTTGCGTTTTTACTTTGGATTGTCCTTTTTCTGACTCGGATGCATCAAAAGCGAAACGATTAAATGAAGCACCAATAATAATTTTAGAAGAAATTACTCCATTTAAACTAGCGCCCCAGTGAGAGCCTAATCCTCTAATAAAAAATTTATCTCCAAAGGTAGTATTCTTTTTTAGGTCTTTTTCTAAATCTCCGAAGGATGCAAAACCTGCTCCGCTATGTACCCCCAAAAAGAAACCAAAATCTTTTTTTGAGTCTGATTTAAAAGAATTTGCCCCTTGTATAAAGGTGTTCTCCTGCGCAACCGTTTGCAGATAACCGAATAATATCAAAATGCTAAAAGCAATTCTTTTCATTGCACTATTAAATGATTAGCAAAATAAATTCAAAACTTTTAAATCTCCAAATTCTATTTAAAAAAAGAAGCTTGTTATGAAATTTATTTTTTACTGAAAACATTATGGTAATCTTCTAAAAATTTTTCTAGACCGATATCCGTTAGGGGGTGTTTTATCATACTTTCAAACACTTTGTAGGGCATAGTAATAACATCTGCACCAGCTTCAGCACATTGCACAACGTGTAAAGTGTGTCGGATACTTGCGGCTAAAATCAAAGTGTAACATTCCATATTGTCAAAGATTTGGCGAATAGAACGAATTAATTCCATGCCATCGTGTCCGATATCGTCTAATCTACCTAAAAATGGACTAACATAAGTGGCACCCGCTTTTGCCGCTACTAATGCTTGCACAGGGCTAAATATCAAGGTGCAATTGGTAGGTATTTTTTCTGATGATAGAGCCGCAATAGCTTTGATACCATCTTTTATAAAAGGAATTTTAATGACTATATTTTCATGAATTTTTGCTAATTCGTGAGCTTCTTTCATCATGCCATCGAAATCAGTAGCAATGACCTCCGCACTGATAGCACCGTTAGGCACTAATTCACAGATAGTTTTATAGTGTTCGGCAATATTAGAAACACCTTCTTTTGCCATTAAAGTAGGGTTCGTGGTAACTCCATCTAATATTCCCCAAGATTGTATTTCTTGAATTTCTTTTAAGTTTGCGGTATCTATAAAGAATTGCATACGATAAAATTTTTTGAATTAGCTGATGAAATACGATATAAATAAAAAAAGCAAGAGCGATATCGCACTGCTCAACCTGGTGCCGTTGCTTCCTTCCGGACCTGGCGGAGTGACCAAGGAACTGTCGTATCGCCTTGCATCTGCAAAATTAGAACGCCAATCTTAAATCACCAAATTTTTTTGTATTTTTTTATTTTTTGATTGATTTACAGAACATTATTTTTTAATTTTTTGAACCAAATTCCATTAAATAAGCTTTAATGAACTCATCCAGCTCTCCATCCATAACAGCCTGTACATTAGAAGTTTCAACGTCTGTTCGTAAATCTTTGACCAATTTGTAAGGATGAAATACATAATTACGAATTTGAGAGCCCCATTCAATTTTCTTTTTAGAGGACTCTAATTTGGCTTTTTCGGCTTGTCTTTTTTCTACTTCAAGTGCATATAAACGGCTTTGTAATAGTTTAAGAGCTTTATCACGATTTTGATGTTGAGAACGTTCCTGTTGGCATTCTACAATGATACCCGTAGGTATATGTTTCACCCTTACTGCGGACTCGGTTCTATTGACATGTTGCCCCCCTGCTCCACTCGCTCGGAAAGTGTCCCACTCTAAATCTGCGGGATTGATTTCTATTTGTATATCCGCATTCACTAATGGATATACAAACACCGATGCAAAAGAAGTATGGCGCTTTGCGTTAGCATCAAATGGAGAAATCCTTACTAAACGGTGAACACCCGTCTCAGATTTTAAATACCCATAAGCAAAAGCTCCTTCAATTTCTAAAGTTGCACTTTTAATCCCCGCTACATCCCCTGCCTGCTCGTCTATCATAGAAACTTTATATCCATGTTTTTCTGCGTACATAATATACATTCGCATCAACATTGCCGCCCAGTCTTGCGATTCCGTTCCCCCTGAACCCGCATTAATAGTAAGTATACAACTCAATGAATCCTCTTCTTCGGAAAGCATATTCTTAAATTCTAATTCTTCAAGTGCTTTCAATGTTTGGTGATAATACTCCTCTAATTCTTTTTCTGGCATGTGCCCAGTTTCCCATAATTCCTTCGCAACCTCTAATTCTTCATATAAACTCTGTACTTTCTTATAAGCTTCTGTCCATATTTTAAGGGAAGAAATTTGTTTTAAAATAGATTGAGCCTCCTCAGGATTGTCCCAAAAAGCTGGTCCTAATGTTATATCTTCTAATTCTTTAATTTTTTCTTCTTTCTCCTCTATTCTTAAATAATTTTTTAATGCCTGTACTCTATCCTGAATTTCCTTGAATTGTTCTACATTCATATGTACTGCAAAATTAAAAAAATCTACGATTAAACTTTTGAATAGATGATAAGTTTATCTGATAACTATTCCTCTTTATATTCCGTAGAAAAGTTCAAAGATTTTTAATTTAAATTAAAATATTTTATATTTGCTTAAAAATTATTTTATGGCATTACGATTGCAAATTGGTATTCAGTTCATTATTTTAATTGCCTGGTTATTATCGAGTTGTCAAAGCCCAAAAGAGATTAAGCCTAGTGATAATGTTCAAAAAATACTACAAGAAAAATTACTCACAGTAGAAGAGGGAGAAACAATTTTGTTAGGGGAAGGCACTTTTCTATTTAGTTCTACCCTTTCGTTAGATGGGAAATCCAATATTACAATAAAAGGGAAAGGCGCTGATAAAACTATATTATCTTTTAAGAATCAAAAGGATGGTGCAGAGGGATTAAAAATTAAAGGTAGGAATATCACTTTGGAGGATTTTGCAGTTGAAGATACAAAAGGCGATGCTATTAAAGTACAGGATACAGATACTATCACTTTTAGGAGAGTGCGAGTAGAGTGGTTAGGAGAACCCAAAACTTCTAATGGAAGTTACGGACTATACCCAGTTACTTGCAAAAATGTTTTAATTGAAAATTGTTATGCGCGAGGGGCTTCTGATGCTGGAATTTATGTAGGGCAATCTGAAAACGTCATTGTTCGTAATAATAAAGCGAAACAAAATGTCGCAGGAATTGAAATAGAAAACTCTACTAATGTAGAAGTATATGATAATGAAGCTATTAGTAATTCAGGTGGAATTTTAGTATTTGACTTACCCAACTTACCTAAAAAAAATGGAGGTAACATAACATTAAAAAATAATACGGTTAAAGAGAATAATTATCCAAATTTCGGACCCAAAGGAACAACGGTTTCAATTTTACCTGCCGGTACGGGCATGATGGTACTTGCTTGTCGTGAGGTATCACTAAAAAATAATATTATTGAAAATCACCAATCTATGGGAATTACTATCGTCTCTTTTCCAACCACTGGGCTTCCTTTAAAGGATGATAATTATAACCCTTTTGCCTATCAAGTTGTGTTAGAGAATAATCAAATAATCCAATCGGGTTTTGCTCCTGATACTACTAGACCGCTTGGGCAGTTATTATTTAAACTTTTTCAAAATCAAGTTCCCAACATTTTGTTTGATGGTCTTACTCCACCGCAGACCCCGAAAAATTTTTATTCCGTTTGCTTAAAAAATCAAGAAGGAAGTTTCATTAACTTAAATGCGGCTTATCAATTTAAAAAACCTATTACAGATAAAAAATTATATCAATGTAAATAAATGGCAAAATTGACTATCGCAGAAGAAAATTACTTAAAAACTATCTTCTTAAATGTTGATTCGCAACAAGAGGACTGCTTGGTAAATACAAACACTTTGTCGCAAGCTATGAATACTACGGCGGGCTCAGTAACCGATATGCTTAAAAAATTGAGTGAAAAAGAACTTATTCATTATATTCCTTACAAAGGTGTCAATTTAACAGAAAAAGGAAAGAAGATGGCAATATTTACACTACGTAAACAAAGACTCTGGGAATATTTTTTAGTTACTCATTTAAAGTTTTCTTGGGATAAAGTTCATGAAATTGCCGAACAATTAGAACATATTGACTCCGAAGAACTTATAGAAAAATTAGATGAATATTTAAATTATCCCGAATACGACCCGCATGGAGACCCTATTCCTAATGCAAAAGGAGAATTCCCCCAAAGAAAAACCATTTTACTTTCTGATTTTCCTGTAAACACTTATAACAAAGCGATTATCGCAGGAGTTCTTACCCATAACGCTGATTTCCTAAAATTTCTTGACCGTATTGGAATTCATATAGGACTAGAAATTCAAATTACTGAAAAAATTCCTTTTGAGGACTCCATGCTTATTCAATGGAAAAATAAAGAAATCATTATTAACCGCTCTATAACTAACAACATTTTAGTTTATAAACCTGAAAACCCGTAAACTGTTAAAATTTATTTTCCGTATAATTAAAATAAAAAGCTACCTACGAATCGGTAGCTTTAACTTTTTTATGTTTTTCCGAATTAAACTAATTGTTTAGGAGCCGCTGACTTGATTTCGTCGTTAGCAAAATCAGAATACAAAGCAAAATTCTTATTAAATAATCCGGCAAGCTCACTCGCTTTTTTATCATAAGCGGATTTATCAGCCCATGTATTTCTTGGATTTAAGATTTCGGAGGGTACATTTGGGCATGATTTAGGCATATTTAAACCGAATACTGGGTCTCTTTCATAATCGACGTTATTTAAATCGCCGTTTAATGCCGCAGTTATCATTGCTCGTGTATAGGCTAATTTCATACGAGAACCTACCCCATAAGGACCGCCCGTCCAACCTGTATTCACCAACCATACATTGACCTCATATTTTTTGAGTTTCTCTCCAAGCATTTCTGCGTATTTTGTTGGGTGTAGTGGCAAAAATGCTTTACCAAAACAAGCAGAAAAGGTTGCTTGCGGCTCTAATACTCCTGCTTCTGTACCTGCAACCTTTGCTGTGTACCCAGAAAGAAAATGATACATCGCTTGTCCTACACTTAATTTTGAAATAGGGGGTAGTACTCCGAAAGCATCCGCAGTAAGTAAAAAGATATTTTTCGGTAAACTACCAACAGATGGAATTTGTGCATTAGGAATATAATGAATAGGATAAGAAACACGTGTGTTCTCAGTGATAGTTTTGTCTGCAAAATTTACGGTTCTAGTACCTTGATGATAAACAATATTTTCCAGCAAAGCACCAAATTTCACAGCTTCCCAGATTTGAGGCTCTTTCTCTTTGGATAGGTCTATACATTTAGCATAACAACCCCCCTCAAAATTGAAAATACCGTTTTCTGTCCATCCATGTTCATCATCACCAATTAAAGCACGGTTGGGGTCTGCGGAAAGAGTTGTCTTCCCAGTTCCCGATAAACCGAAGAAAATGGCAGTATCTCCGTTAGGACCCAAATTTGCGGAGCAATGCATAGGTAGTACTCCCTTAAAAGGTAATAAATAATTAAGCACAGTAAAGATACCTTTTTTAATTTCGCCCGTATAAGCTGAACCACCAATCAAAATAATTTTTTCCGTAAAATTTATTATCGTGAAATTATGTTGTCTAGTACCATCAATAGATTTATCAGCATGAAAACCAGATGCGGCAATTACAGTAAATTCAGGGGTAAAATTTTGTAACTCCTCAATAGTAGGACGAATAAACATATTAAAAGCAAATAAACTTTGCCAAGGCTCTTCCGTAATAACACGAACTTTTAAGCGGTAGTTAGGATCTGCTCCTGCGTAACAATCTCTCACATAAAGCTCCTTACCTTGTAAATAAGCTTTAACCCTCTTAAAAAGTTTCCCAAAATTTTCTTCAGAGAATTCGTTGTTTACATCACCCCACCAAACATGAGAGGCTGTGTTTACATCTTTTACCACAAATTTATCCTTCGGTGACCTCCCCGTAAATTCACCCGTACTCACAGACAAAGCCCCAGAATCTGCTAATAATCCTTTTCCTTGTTGAACAGAAATTTCTACTAATTCTGCCGGAGTAAGATTGTAAAGAACTTTTTTTACATTGGTAATTCCTAAGTAATTTAATAATTTATTACTTTCCATTTTGTTAAGTTATTTAAATGATGTAACATAAATAGTAATTGCAAAGTTACAAAAAAAACTAAAACGCAAATCATTGATTTTCAATTTGCGTATTTTTTAGTAGTTTCTATAACTTTATTACAAGATTTCCTAAAGAAATTTTTCATTGAGTAGTTTTTCATAAAAATTTACTTTTAAAACTCAATTAGTCTATTTTAGTTGTTTAACTTCTCATGATGGATATGAGGATAATTACCATATTACCGTTTTTGGATATTCGTTTTGTTATACTTGTAAGAAGCCTCAATCAAAATCTTCATAATAATTCGTTTTTACTCATTTCAAGAAAATTTTTACTTTATCTTTGCTTTATGAAAATAAAAATTCTTTTATTCACGATAACTTACTGTTTTCAAGGTTTATACGCACAAAATTTAGGTATAGGTATGCGTTTCTTCTCTGATTTTCATTTTGCTTACCGTGCCAAAGAACACTTACTCATAAACGGTATTTTTTCTACCGGCGACTTAGGTTTGTATTTCTTTAATTATAATGACTTCGGTGGTATTGAAATAGGAGGAAATTTTGGTTATAAATCCACCAAAGGAAATTTCTCTATGCCTCTCATTATGAAAGATTTAACCAAAGACGATAAACAAAATACTGCTTTAACTTATATCGAATTAGACATTAGAATGGGACCCAAACTAGGCCAGGTTTTTTATCCCCAATTTGGTTATGCCGCTGGTTACCGCCTCAAAATGGAAAACCTCGTTGAAGATAACTCTATCCCTCACCAATTAAAACCCTTTTACATGAACCTCCCTGTCGGATTGAGTGTCTATCTACCTACTCAATTTGGTAATACAGGTTTCGGTTTCTTTTATGTGATAGGTCTTACTAATACCCTCATCGCTGAAAAAGCCTACCCCTATAAAAGAGAAATTGGAAGACTACACGCTCTGCGCTTCCAAATCACTGTGCTTTTCGGTAAGTAATTTTGTTGCTATTCTAACAGAATACTATTATTTTTGTATCCAAAAAAATGAACCTTAAATCCATCATTCAAATTACTTTAAGAATATTCATTCTAACTTTTCATTTATCTGCCCAAGATAATACCAATAATTTAAACGTTGAACAATATTCCATTTCTACTGACCGACCCAGCGCTAGTTACGCATCTACTATTACTCCAAAAGGTATTTTTATCACCGAATTAGGCTATTTTAATCAATTAACTCATTATGATAACCAATTGAAAACCTCCGACCAAACCCTGCCTAACTTTATGTTTCGTCATGGAATACATGAGCATTTTGAACTACGATTAGGTACTGATTACTATCAAAATACTATAAAATCAGGACCCATTACCACCAAAACCTCAGGTTTTAACCCGCTTAATGTAGGGCTTAAATTACACGTTCATGACGAAAAAGGTGCTATACCACAAACTACATTCCTTGGGCAACTACAACTCGCTGAAGTCGCCTCCTCTAATTTCAAACGAGATAGAAATCAAGCTTTCTTCCGCTTCATTCTCCAAAATACCCTCTCCGAAAAAATTTTCGTTCTATATAACCTCGGAATGAACTTCAATAATTTTGATAACCAATATATTTACACCTTGATGTTGGGTTTAGTTCCCATCAATAACTTGACCTTATTTCTAGAAAATTTTGGTATTAAAAGTTCTGAACTGTCGGGCATGGATAATTATGCCCATATCGGAGCGGTTTATGTTATTCAAAAACGTTATCAATTAGACGCAACTTTGGGTTATCTTATTACACAAAACAAGGAATGGAATGCAAATAATAGTTTATTTTTTCAGTTAGGTTTTTCAACATATTTAAGATTTTGTAAATGAAACAAGATAACATTTTTACTTTTCCAGAAGGAATTTCTATTCAATCGGAGTATTCGTATGAACAAATTAATCAAATTGAACATGTAAGTTATTTTTCGGGGATACCCCCTTTTTTGAGGGGTCCCTATGCGAGTATGTACGTAGTGAAACCTTGGACGATTCGTCAGTATGCTGGGTTTTCTACTGCGGAAGAGAGTAATGCTTTCTACAAAAGAAATTTAGCCGCAGGACAAAAAGGCTTATCCGTGGCTTTTGATTTGGCTACTCATAGAGGTTACGACTCTGACCATGAACGCGTTATTGGAGATGTAGGAAAAGCGGGGGTAGCGATTTCTTCTGTTGAAGATATGAAAATCCTTTTCCAAGATATTCCATTAGACAAAGTGTCTGTCTCTATGACCATGAACGGCGCAGTGATTCCTATCATGGCTTTCTATATCGTAACGGCATTAGAACAAGGAGTCTCTCCGGATAAACTCTCTGGAACTATTCAAAATGACATTCTCAAAGAGTTCATGGTGCGCAACACTTACATTTATCCCCCAAAACCTTCCATGCGCATTATCACCGACATCTTCCGATACACCTCTCAAAACATGCCTAAATTCAATTCTATTAGTATCAGTGGTTACCATATGCAAGAAGCAGGGGCTACTGCTGATATTGAGTTAGCTTATACCCTGGCTGATGGCATAGAATACATTCGTGCGGGGTTAAATGCTGGTTTAAAAGTTGATGATTTTGCGCCGCGTTTATCTTTCTTTTTTGCTATTGGCATGAATTTCTTTATGGAAATTGCCAAATTAAGAGCGGCAAGAGTACTTTGGGCAAAGCTGGTCAAAGAAAAATTTCAGCCTCAATCTGATAAATCGTTGGCTTTAAGAACTCATTGCCAAACTTCTGGCTGGTCTTTAACCGCACAAGATCCTTACAATAATGTTGCTCGCACTTGCATAGAAGCTATGGCTGCGGCTCTCGGGGGAACCCAGTCCCTACACACGAACGCACTCGACGAAGCGCTTGCCCTTCCTACTGATTTCTCCGCCGCTATCGCTCGTAATACCCAAATTATCTTGCAAGAAGAAAACCATATCGGCAAAATCATTGACGCCTTCGGTGGTAGTATCTATTTAGAAACCTTAACCCAACAACTCATACAAAAAGCGGAAATCCTCATTGAAGAAATTGAACAACTCGGTGGTATGACTGCCGCCATTGAAAAAGGTATCCCTAAATTACGTATCGAAGAAGCCGCAACACGCCGCCAAGCTAGAATTGATTCCCAAGAAGATATCATTGTTGGTGTGAACGCTTTTCAAGCGGAAGGGAAAGTCCCTGATTTGTTAGTGGTGGATAATCAAGCCGTAAGAAAGGCACAAATTGAACGTTTAAATCAAATCAAAAACACAAGAGACAATCAAGCAGTACAAGCAATATTGAACCGTATTACGGATTGTGCAAGAACAGGAGAAGGAAATTTATTAGAATTAGCCATTGAAGCGGCACAAAAACGAGCCACACTCGGTGAAATTTCTTTGGCTATGGAAAAAATTTTTGGTAGACATAAAGCAAGTATTCAATCCGTACAAGGCGTATATTTATCAGAGTTTGCTAATAAAGAATACATACAACAGGCGCGAGCGTTATCCGATAAATTTGAAGAGTTAGAAGGGCGTAGACCTCGCATTTTGATAGCTAAATTAGGGCAAGATGGGCATGACCGAGGCGCAAAAGTCGTGGCAACAGCCTTTGCAGATTTAGGATTTGATGTGGACATAGGTCCTTTATTTCAAATTCCTGCTGAAGCCGCTAAACAAGCCGTAGAAAGTGATGTACACATCATTGGAGTTTCTTCTCTTGCCGCAGGGCATATGACTTTGGTTCCTCAATTGGTAGAAGAACTCAAAAAATATGGGCGTGAAGACATCAAAATTATTGTTGGAGGGGTCATACCACCGCAAGACTATGAGCCCTTGAAACAAGCAGGAGCATTTGCGGTCTTCGGTCCTGGAACTGTTATTCCCAAAGCCGCTATTGAAATTTTAGAAAAAATGATTCAGGAGCTTAATCCTAATTAGTAGGTAATGCTACATACACTTCTTGTCCGACTAGGAGCTTACGCAGTGTGGATGGTATTCCCCCAATTTTTTTATGCTCAATCGGATACTATCCTCAAAGAAACATATCTTCCTGAAGTTTCTATTATTGAACAAAAATGGAAGTTAAGTTCAATAGGGCATGAAATTTTGATGTTAGATAGTTTAAAACAAACAATTTTTTTTAATCAAAGGGCTTCTGAGTGGTTGCAAATGGAAGGGCTTGTATTCATCAAAAGTTATGGAATAGGGCAATTGAATACGATTAGTTATAGAGGAAATACAGCCAATCAAAATCAAGTATTATGGAACGGAGTACCGATACAAAGTCCATTTAATGCTTCAGCGGATTATTCTCAAATTCCAATTACACAAGGGAATATACGTTTTTTAAGGGGTACTAACCCAGCATTATGGGGGTCAGGAGCTGGTAGTTCCTTGTTGTTGTCTCCTTTATGGATTTTTCCTTATCAAGTTCAGGTATATCAACAAATCGGTAGTTTTGGATTAAATCAACAACATTTCTTTTTACAACCTAAATTAAAAAATCAAACTTTGCAAGTACAAGCATATAAATTATTTTCAAATAATAATTTTACATATTTCAATCGAGAGAAACCGAATGCCCCTCAAGAAACGTTGGAACACGCCCAAACACGTAATTTAGGTACTCAATTAGATTATAAACTCGTTCATAAATACCATTTATGGGAAGCACACCTTTGGTTTCACGATGCTCAAACACAAATCCCCCCCGTGCTGACCTCCGATACTTCTGCCCAAAACCAAAAAGACCAAAATTTAAGATTACAACTAGTTTATCAAACTTACTTTCAAAAACTTAAATTCTCAAGTCAGCAGAGTTATTTGAGAGATTATTTGTGGTACGAAGATTCCATTGCACAAATTTTTAGTGGTTATTTAAGTCATCAATGGTATTCAGACCATTACTTGCAATATCAAAATGAGAGAAACTTTTTTCAGGTGCAATTACAAAATCATGGTATTTTTCCAAGTGCAGGAGATGTAATGGAGTTACCTAAAATTTGGCAAAGGCATGCTTTGTTAGGTAGTTATCAGTATGAAACACTTAATAAAAAATGGAAACACGGTTTGAATTTTCGTTATGAATACATTCAAAATCAATGGATTAACCCAATTATCAATTTTTCTTTTGAACGAAATATTTTTGTAAATGGTTTTATCAAAGGGAATTTAGGCAATACATATCGTTATCCTTCTTTAAATGATTTATATTGGAAAGTAGGCGGAAATCCTTATTTGAAGCCTGAGAAGGGTTGGGTATATGAGTTTTCATTGGGTTATCGTAAAAAAATGAACTACTTACAAGCAACGTATTATGCAGGTCATTATCAGAATTTAATCATTTGGTTGCCGGATGGTGGAATATGGAAAGCCCAAAATATGAACGAGATTTACTCGAATGGGGTAGAATTTTCAGGGAATACAGGTTTTTTTGTTGGTAAACATCAATTTTTATGGAATTTTTCTGGTTTTTATGGGCAATCTATCTTAACCAAAGAACGCTTTGAAAACGATGAGGCTTATCGTAAACAACTCATTTATCAACCTAAATACCGTTACAATTTACAAATTAGTTGGTTATACAAATCATTTTATTGGCACTACCAACAGGTATGGAATGGATATGTTTATTATACTTCGGATAATTCGGAGTGGCTTCCTGATTTTTGGATAGGCAGTATAGTGATGGGATATCAATGGAAATGGGCTAAACATTCTGCACAAATTCAGTTACAAATAAAAAATGTATGGGATAAAGAGTATGTAGTAATAAAGAACCGCCCTATGCCGGGCAGAAATTACGTTTTAGGGCTACAATGGAATTATTAAAACAACCCCCTACACAAATAAAGCGATAGTTTTATAGGAAAGAGATAGTTATCTTTACATTCAAGATTTATTTTCGTTGAAGATTGAAGGAGTTTCGTTAGGATGAACATAATTTTCAATAAGATTATCATTTCTGTAGACCCATTCAGGTTGAAAAATACGTATTTTATTATCAGTTAATGCTTGAACATGAATAGGTTCTAAATAGTTTAAAAAGCTCCATTTTTTTCCAAAAAGAACGGCAAAATCTACCTGAATGGAATAATCTAATGATGTATAGGAAAAGTAATCGTTCTGTTTATCAAATTTAAATTGAATAGGATTTCCATATTTATCGCTTCCATATCCATATTGTACTTGGTTAAGAAGAGGGAATTGGTTTGGTTGTGTCTCTTTATTGGTTAAAAAATCTACTGAAAATTTGTTTTTATTTTTCCAAAAAGTATAGTGAACCACTTTACTGGTTTCGGTTTCTTGGGCAGAATATTCGATGGGGAGTGTCAAATAATTTTCGTTGAAGATACGTTTAGCCCATAAAGAAACACAATACCTTGGAACAAGGTGTTGAACAAATCCCACACCTAATCGTTGTTGGTGTTGTATGTAAAACCTTAAATCAATTTCTGCAAAACTTACGTGAAAAGGCATTTTTATGCCACGAACTTTGGTGTTCTCAAAATTATAGAGAATAAAGGAAAGAAACGTTTTTCCTTTTTGAGTATGAAGCCCAAGCTTATGTGGAATATACTCTATAAGTAATTCAGGTTCTATTTCCCACGTTACTATAAACGTATTCTTCCATGTTGATGACAAAAACTGTTTCATGGGGAATATAGTTTTTCAGAATAAAAGTTTTCCATAAGCTATTTTTTATTTATACGTAAGGATACATTAAAAGGTTACATAAGATTATAAAAAATCAAAAAAAAATATTCCAATGTGAAAAAATAGTAAAAAAATAAAATTGTAGATAAATAAATTTTAAAGAAAGACTTTAATTTCTATGAAACTAATTCTGAAAGCATTACGCTTCTTTCTTTTTTATTTTTCGAAATCCATATCATTGATTATGAAAAATAAAAAATTGCCGTTAATATTAACGGCAATTCAAAAATTTAACAATTAAGGATTAATGTTTGGACAAATATTCAGCTACTCCTTCTTTTGTAGCTTTCATAGCATCTTTACCCTCCTCCCAATTAGCAGGGCAGACCTCGCCAAATTTCTCTACATGTTGTAAAGCATGGAGCATTCTTAAAGCCTCGTCTATATTTCTTCCTAAAGGCAAATCATTGACCACCTGATGTCTTACAACCCCTTGTAAATCAATGAGAAAAGTACCTCTATAAGCAACGGGCGTTCCTACAAAAGATCTTCTCTCATTACCGTCATCATCCACATCATAGGTATAATCTCCTGCTAAAACATCATAATTCATGGAAATAGTTTTATCCAAATCCGCTACTAAAGGATAGGTAACTCCCTGAATACCTCCTTGATTTTTAGGAGTATTTAACCATGCATGATGTGAGTATTTCGAATCAATAGAAACCCCAATCACTTGACAATTCGCTTTTTCAAACTCACTTAACTTTTCTTGAAAAGCTAAAATCTCCGTTGGACAAACAAAAGTAAAGTCCAATGGATAAAAGAATAAAACTACATATTTTTGACCAATAAATTGGCTTAAAGTGAAATCTTCAACGATTTCACTGTTTACTACTGCCGCCGCTTTAAAATCAGGGGCTTTTTTTCCTACTAATACTGCCATATCTTTAATATTTTAAGAATTGTCCTTGTAACAAATAAGTTTTATAAATAGTTGCATCATCATTCGCTTATATAAAAAAGTTCAAACCAATCGTTTTCTTTACGGTCCTGAATAATTTCACAAAGTTTTTTTATTAAACTTTTAGGTACTAATCCAAAACCTATCGAGTGACTATCCCACTCAGAATCCCAATAAGAAAATAAACGAATATCCCATTTCAATTTATGAAATAATTTGTTAATTCCGTTTACTATACCTCTGTCATCGATTTTATCTTCTTCTTGCTGAATAGGAATTTCTAAATTTTCTTCGTCTATGGCAATTTCAATGAGCCATTTATTTTCATCTTCCTCATCTTCTACTGCGCTAATAAACTCAATTTGATAATTGGTTTCTATAATTTCATTTAGTTGTTGAATAACCTTTTTATAATCCTCTGGCTTATGAACTTTAAAAGAGTCTAATAAAACTAATTGCTTCGGGTTCAAAATGCTGTTCATCAACTCATCTAATGTAAGATTTAGATAGTTTTTAGGTATATTTAATTTTGCCATAGTTTAATCGTTAAATTTTTTTAAGATATTACCTTTAATTTTTTCCCTACTTTTTCAAAGGCTTGAATGGCTTTATCTAAATGATGTTTGTCGTGAGCGGCGGATATTTGCACACGAATTCTTGCATTTCCTTTTGCCACTACGGGATAAAAGAAACCAATCACATAAATACCTTCATTTAGAAGTTCTGCAGCAAAATCTTGAGATAATTTAGCATCATACAACATAATTGGTACAATAGGATGTTCGCCAGGTTTGACATCTAAACCGATTTTAGAAATTCCTTCTCGGAAATATTTTGTATTCCACTCTAATTTATCTCTTAATTCTGTCGTAGAGGAAAGTAAATCAAAAATTGCAATACTAGCGCCGACAATTGCAGGAGCTAAAGTATTGGAGAAGAGGTATGGACGAGAACGTTGTCTTAAAATTTCGATTATTTCTTTTCTACCTGAAGTAAAGCCTCCCGAAGCGCCGCCTAAAGCTTTCCCTAATGTACCTGTAATAATATCCACTCTGCCCATCACATTTTTTAGTTCTATGGCACCTCTACCCGTTTTCCCTAAAAATCCTGTGCTATGACACTCATCCACCATCACCAACGCTTGATATTGGTCTGCTAAATCACATATTTTATCTAATTGAGCGATGGTACCATCCATTGAAAAAGAACCATCCGTTGCAATAAGGATTTGCCCGTTTGGATTGGCTTGCTTTAAACAACTTTCTAAATCGGACATATCATTATGCTTATAACGAAGTCTTTTAGCTTTACAAAGCCGTATTCCATCTATAATAGAAGCATGGTTTAATTCATCAGAAATAATAGTATCGTTCTCGTTCAATAAAGGCTCAAACACTCCACCGTTCGCATCGAATGCCGCCGCATACAAAATCGTATCGTCTGTCTGTAAGAACTCACTAATTTTTTTTTCCAACGTTTTGTGAATATCCTGTGTACCACAAATAAATCGAACAGAAGATAGACCAAACCCATGGGAATCAATAGTTTTTTTTGCCGCTTCCAAAACGGCTGGATGAGATGATAACCCTAAATAATTATTAGCACAAAAATTTAAAACTTTTCTTCCGTCCTCCAAAGTAATTTCTACACCTTGTGGTGAAGTAATTATCCTCTCAGTTTTATAAAGACCAGCATCTTTAATATTTTGTAATTCTTGTTGCAAGAAAGGTTTTAATTTATCAAACATTGAGTGGTTATTTAACCGCAAAAATAAGTATATTTTCAAAATACAAGCATAAATTTTACGAAATTTAAACGATGTACTCGTTTGAATAGATTCACAGGCTTAATCATTTTCTACCAAAATCAGCAGGATTTTCTCCCCAATTTTGTGTGTCCCATTTTAAAATAGGATTTTCATAGGTATTCTCCTGAAGCCAATGAACAGCTCGGTCTAAAAGCTGAAAGATGGCTTGGTTTTCTGATGTACGTTGAATCGTGGTTTTTACAGTTTTATTTTTAATCCACTGAATAGCAGTTTTACTATCACTATAAATAGGGACATTCCACGACCTTTGTTTACATAATGCTAAAGCATGTACAATGGCTAAAAATTCCATTATGTTATTTGAGCCCCCATAAAAAGGTCCTTTATGAAAAAGTTTTTCCCCTGTTTTAGTATAAACACCTTGATATTCAGATAAGTGATTAACATTATTATGAGCACCATCCACAGTTATACTTTCTAAAATCGGAGGATTCGATAAAGATGACCAAGGAGTTGTGATGAATTTCTTTTTCTGTATTGCGGCTTCATAATTACTACCCAAAGCCTTCTGAGCCTCTATCAAACTTTCATAACTCTTATATTTAGCACCTTTGTAGCCCTTTACTTGCTTTTCACATTCTTCCCATGTATCAAAAATACCTAAATGCCTACCCTCCCAAACTATATAAAACCTTCTTTTCATTTCAAAACTGGCGTAACTTTAAATCCTTTATTTTTTAACAATTCTAGGACACCTTTATCACCTGGTAAGTGCCCAGCTCCAATTGCTCCAAAAATAGTATGTTTTTTAGCATACTCCGAAAAACGATTCGCCATCTTGATATTACGGTCATCAAATAATTTTTTTAAAAATTCTTGTTTATATTCCGTTTTCTGTATTAACCTATAAACCCCTTCTAAATCCCCTTGTGCATATTTATTTAGTAAATCATTCATAAGCTCCGCTTCTTGATTGTCATTTTGTACAAAATTTTCATACAGAATCTTGGCTTGTTCTTTAACTGGAATAGAATTCAATGCATTGACTTGGTCCTGTATATTTTCTAATCCTACTAATTTTTTTTCTTTTTCTTTCGCTAAATTATACAAATGTAAATCTAAAAAATCTTTTTCCTTGTTATCCATTACTTTCTCACCAATCATACCTTGAAGAAATAATGGCTTCATTTTAATAAAAGGAAATAATTTCATTCCAGTTTTTTCGTAGAACTTCTGTTGTAAAGTTTTATATTTCTTTTTAGAGTAATAGTTTTTTAATGTTTTTCCTTTTGGTAACATCACTACACTGATAAAACTGGTAGGACTAATAGAATCCATAGCTACTTCTAATGCAAACATTTCACATTCTTCAATAGATGGCTCTACTATATCCATAAAACCAAATGCTCTTGAATCTTTTACGTGCATCGTGCCATATAAATAAGATGGTCCAGGGCACTCTTCACATTCTACCTTCCAAAGTAAACTCTGACCACGTGCATAATAAACTAATACAAACAAAAAAAGAAAATTCCTTATCATACAACAAAATTAGTAAATTTTTCTCAATCACAAACCCAAGAAACTATTCACATGAAATTTATGATAAATATTCAACCTTTTTATTCAATAAAAACCTCTTGAATTTTATGTTGTTGGGCATAGTTTAAAGCTTCTGATTTGTCCCTAAACACTTTTAGAATACTGTAAGGATACTCTTTTTCTTTTCCATTGATAATAAATCGGTCTTTTTTTGTTTGAAAGCCTACAGGCTCTAAATAAATTTTGACTAAACAAATCTGATAGTCATCATAAGTAAAATCTTCTTTATTTTTGTTTATATTAGGTTTAGGTAGCATCACAATTTGTTCTAAGAAAGGCATGCTGTAGGGTAATTCTTCATTTGCTAATTGATACAACGTATCGCCTTTGTAGTAGAGTAGTTCTACTACTCTAACCATATTTAGTTCTTCTTTTTCATAAGTAATTAAAGCGAAAGCATTTTGTCCTAACCACAAAATATTTTTTAATCCTAATATAACTTTTTCTTTCTCGTTTAATGTAAATTCAAAGGTATTTTCTTTTTTAGTAAAACTAACTAAAATACCATTTACATCGTAGATTTTTTGATTTTTGAGTACAATCTTGTTAATAACATTTAAGGATTTGCCTCCTTTTAGCGTAGAACTGAATTGTACACGAGCAGGTTGTTTACCTATTTTGAAAATATCTTCTATGTAAAGATTACAAGGAATAACGGGGAGTAGTTCTCCATAAGTAACGGAAAAAGTATCTGATTGATTTTCAAAAATAATGGAAACATAAGGTTTATGCTGATGAACCCAGACTTCTGTAATGCGTAGTTCTATTCCGCAAATTTGGACAGACTGCCCTTCAAAAGCAGTTATAGTTTGACCGACAATCCATGCAGGAAAATATAAACACAAAAAAAGCCAATAATGAAAAAAGCACATACATCGCAAAATTAAACCTTTTAACACAATCTTTTGTTCGTATACAAAAATTATTTCCAATTTTGTTGTTAATGAAAGAAATTATTAGGCTTGAAAATATTGTAAGGTCGTATGTGATGGGGGATGAAATTATTTACGCCCTCCGCGACATTTCATTAAGAATATATCAGAACGAGTATGTAGCTTTTATGGGACCTTCGGGGTCCGGGAAAACTACCTTGATGAACATTTTAGGTTGTTTAGATACTCCAACTTCGGGTTCTTATATTCTGAACGGAAGTTTAGTAAGTGAAATGGAAGATGCGGAATTAGCAAGAGTTAGAAATAAAGAAATTGGATTTATTTTTCAGTCTTTCAATTTATTACCTAAATTAACCGCATTAGAAAATGTAGCCTTACCTTTGGTTTATGCAGGGATTCCATTGAGAGAACGAATAGAAAGAGCTAGGCAAGCCTTAATCAGTGTAGGTTTAGAACATCGATTAGACCATAAGCCTAATGAAGTCTCTGGGGGACAAAGACAAAGAATAGCTATCGCAAGAGCGTTAGTCAATAATCCTTCTATCCTTTTAGCCGATGAACCGACTGGAAATTTAGATTCTAAAACCTCCTATGAAATTATGGCTTTATTTGAAGAGCTTAATCAGAAAGGAAATACTATCATCTTGGTAACCCATGAAGAAGATATTGCCCAGTATGCTAAACGTATTGTTCGTTTACGAGATGGAATAATTGAAGCGGACGAGCAAAAAGTAGTCACTATTAGTAGATAACAAAAAGTTTTTTTTTATTTTTGCGGGCATATGTTTAAATATGTCTATGCGAAAAGCACTTCATTTAGGATTAATTTGTTTTTTTCTTTTAATGTTTATGTTGGAGGAAGCTGAGGGTCAGATTTTTCCACAGTTAGGAGCACAACGAGCAGGTATTTCTGCGTTAACTTTTTTAAAGATAGACAGTAGCCCACGAGCGGCGGGGATGGCAGGTTGCCAAGTTGCTGTAAATGGGGATGCTTACGCAACTTCTTATAACACTGCCGCATTAGCAGATAATGAACAAATCTTTTTTGCAGGTTCTAATACTTTTTACGTAGCAGGAACTAACCACGCTTTTTTCTCTGCTATGGTACCAAATGCAAGACTAGGAAATTTTGCTTTACATGCCACTTCCTTTACTACAGGCGCCATGGAAAGAAGAACCGAACTACAACCCCTAGGTACCGGTGAATTTTTCTATGCCTATAATGTCGCAATAGGAATAGCTTACGCTAAAAAATTAACCGAAATGTTTAGTTATGGAATTTCTTTAAAGTATATCAATGAAACTTTAGACCGTTTCGTAACTCATACCGCCGCACTAGATTTAGGCTTCTTATACAGAACCGATTTTAAGGACCTAAAATTTGCTGTAAGTTTACAGAACTTCGGTCCTAATAGTAAATTGAAAGGCAATAAGCCAATTACACCGTTTATGAAAGCCCCAAAAGCATTAGAAAGTAATCCCTCTCCCACCCATTTTAGTTTAGGGATTTCTATGATCCCTATCAAAAATGAAAAACATCAACTTTTAACGGCTATTCAACTAAATCACCCTAATGACAATGCAGAAAATATTCGTTTAGGCGTTGAATACGGATTTAATCAATTTCTCTTTTTTAGAACAGGCTATAAAATTAACGTAAAAGACCAGCCCTATCCTACTTTTGGACTAGGCATTAAAAGCCGTTTCGGTAAACATCCTCTAATGATAGATTATGCATTAGACCCTACGCTTTATTTAGGATGGATTCATAGAATTGGATTAAGTTTGTTTATTAACAAAGATGCAAGAGAAGCCTCTTCCGATAGTAACCCTGAAAATAAATCAAAAAAAAACCAAGAAAATCAATAAAATATGACAGAAAACCAGGTAATTGAAAAGTTAACGTTTATTTTTCAAAAAGTATTTAAAAAAAATGATATTCAAATTTTTCGTGAAATGACGGCGGCAGATGTAAACGGTTGGGATTCACTTTCTCACGTAGAAATGATAGCCAACGTAGAAAAAGAATTCGGCGTAAAATTTAAAATGAAAGATGTTATCAAAATGAAAAATGTAGGAGATTTAATTGATACCATTATTCGTTACCATGCATAATATTGAGATATTTATACTTTGGGGACAGAAATTTTATTATTTCGTAATTTTTTTGTAAAAACGATTGTTTGTTACCAAAACCTATTTAAATTTACGGCAAAATTAAAAACTCATATCCATATGTCAGAATTTGTAGAACTCAAGTACGGCGAAAATGTTTACAAACTACCCGTTATTACTGGTACAGAAAACGAAAAAGCAATCAATATTGCTAAATTAAGAGATGAAACTGGGCTCATTACCCTAGATACCGGCTACAAAAATACTGGTTCTACTTCCAGTGCAATTACTTTTTTAGATGGTGAAAAAGGAATCCTTCATTACAGAGGATATCCTATCGAACAATTAGCGGAACATGCAGATTTTCTTGAAGTCGCTTATTTGTTAATTTATGGTGAACTCCCTAATAAAGAACAATTTGAAAATTTTATTAATAAAATCAAGAAGCATACTTTAATCCACGAGAACACTAAACAGTTCATTACCTCCTACCCCCCGAATGCTCACCCTATGGGAATTCTAGCTTCTGCAGTTTGTTCTTTATCTTCCTTTTACCCAGAATCTTTAAACCCATACGCAGAAAAAGAAGACGAAGATTTAACTATCGTTCGTTTAATAGCTAAAATGCCTACACTTATCGCCTGGATATACAAAATGTCTAAAGGACATCCTTTTAATTATCCTGTCAATAAATTGGATTATTGCTCCAACTTCTTACACATGATGTTTTCTATGCCAACAGAAGAATACCATATTGAACCTGTCGTAGTAGAAGCATTGAATAAATTATTGATTTTACATGCTGACCACGAGCAAAATTGCTCTGCATCTACGGTGAGAATGGTGGGTTCTTCCAAAGCGAATTTATATGCATCTATTGCAGCTGGAATCTGTGCTTTATGGGGTCCGCTTCATGGGGGAGCTAATCAAGAAGTACTAGAGATGCTAGAAAGAATTAAAGCTGACGGAAGTAATACAAAAAAATGGATAGAAAAAGCCAAAGACAAAAATGATAACTTCCGTTTAATGGGCTTTGGGCACCGCGTCTATAAAAACTTTGACCCACGCGCAAAAATCATTAAAGCCGCTTGTGACCACGTCCTCGCTAAACTAGGAATCCATGACCCTATCCTCGATATCGCCAAAGAATTAGAACACGCCGCTTTAACTGATGAATACTTTATCGAAAGAAAATTATATCCCAATGTCGATTTCTATTCAGGTATTATCTATAAAGCTATGAATATCCCCGTTGAAATGTTTACCGTTATGTTCGCACTTGGTAGATTGCCAGGTTGGATTGCCCAATGGAAAGAAATGAACGAAAATAAAGAACCAATCGGTAGACCACGCCAAATTTATGTAGGTAAAACCAACCGTGATTACGTGCCACTAGCTAAAAGATAATATTTTTTTATTGTTTAGATTTTAATGGTGAGGTTAGAAATTCTAACCTCATCTACTTTTATCTCCTTGATTGAATTAGAACATCTACTCGTTAAACAAAATCTTTATAATATTAAGTAAAAAATTGGCATCCAAAAAATCAACTCCAATTCAATCCTATGAAAAAATACTTCTCTTCTCCAAAATAGAATGGCGTGAACTAACAACATCCCTAAATAAATACTACCCCAACAAAATTCTGCGGTCATAAGCCACAAAATCAACATCAAAGTTAGCCAAAAGCCTAACTGAATAGCCTTTATTGCTTGCGAATATTGCGCAAAAGAATGAACTCCCAATTTACAATCCAATTCGTAATCCATTACAGAGATAATCCATAAGTTTAATAAAGCATTGCAAAATAAACATAAAAAAGATAAAAAATTTATCCAATAAAACTGATTTAATAATGGTAAAATCCACAAAATCAATGAATAAGTTAAGGCTATCATTAATTCTTTAAAAAAAATCAAACAAGGCTCACCCTTAAAAAAATGATGAATAAATAAATAAAATGTCACACAAATACCACCAATAATCCCCAGCTTCTTCACCTCTTGATTAGCAAAAAATAATCCCTTCACTCCAAGAAAAATCATTGTAACTATACAAATAAACCATAAAATTTTTTCATTTTTTTTGTAAAATCGATGTTTTTCTGAATATAATTGCCCCTCCTTAATTTTACGAACGTCTAATAATCTATCCAACCAGTAAATAGTCAACGTTGTCAATGATAAAAGTATAAAATAATCCTGCGAAAAGATAAATTTAGTAAACTTTTGAATAGCTAAAGCCTGTATAAATACACCTATTGCAACATCAAAACTTAAATAATGAAATCTGTTTATCCATCTTTTTAGCATCCTATGGAAGATTCTATTTTATAAAATGATAGCTCATTATGTATTATGAATTATCAATTATCAGTCACTTGGGAGTTTTTATTTTATAAAAGCGGTAGCCACCGTTTTGATATAAAAACTTATATTTGCCCGAATATTCGTTTTCAAAATTTGTGTAGTCTTTCAGTTTAACACTGATATAAATCGTTTTATTTTTTTCATTTTCTAAAACCCATGGTAAATCATTTTTTAATGCATTTTGAGGAGTGACTTTACCATAAAAATAATGTGCATACGATTTGTAACCGTAGGTAACCATATAAGCATCCTCGTTAGCATGATTACGCCAAAAATTTACAGCGGATGTTTGGGTAAAGATAGCAACTTTCGGTACAATGTAATAATTTAACAGATTTAAAAAGATAGGCGTAGTAATAGCAAAAAGTATTAAAAACATAAAGGATTGCCTTAAAATCAGTAATACCAAACCCACCATCAATACTAACGTATAAAAAATTCCTATCCAGTACTCTCCCCCTAACCAGTTCAAAGGAATATTCATTGCATCTAAGACATGGATATCACGAATATAATGCGAATACTCCTTAATATGGGGAGCGAGCACAAGCAAGGTAGTAACCCCACCACCCCAAACCAGCATACTAATTCCATACAAAATATAAGTATGCCAAGGAAATTTTAAATCTTCCTTAATTTGATAATACAAAAATGAAGCCGCTAAATATACCCCAGGGAAATACGTCATAGAAGAATAATGTACTATCTTGGTCCTTGATATGCTAAACACTATTAGAACTACCCAAAACCAAACCGTCATAAATTTTTTTACTAACCTTTCAGAATATCTTTCGGGTAAGTCCCCCATACCTGAAATAAAAAACAAAGACATCGGAAAACACCCTAAAAAAACTACTACAAAATGATAATAAAAAGGTTGCTCGTGCCCTGCAACAGGTTGCGTAAATAGCTCTATTTGATATTGAATGAACTTTTCTATATACCAAGAACCATGCACCCACGTTTCCCAACCAAACCATGACCCCACCACAGCTACGTAACTAATCAAAAATAAAATAATTTGTCCTACCCTAAAAATCCATTTTTGATACAAAAGCATAAAAACGCTATAAGTTAATATGAGTATTAAAAGCGCCACTGGTCCTTTGGTTAAGGTAGCTAAACCAATCCAAAAACCTGCTTTCAGAGAAGCCCATTTTTTATCATTCTCTTCCCAAGGTAACAATCGACGCGTCTCCGATACCACTTGCTCATAACGTATCACATAATATAACCCTAAAAAAATAAACAAATTAAACGTTGGATCAATGATGGAAGACTTGAAATAAAAATGAGGTAATAATGAACCCAAATACAAAAGCACTAAAATTCTACCGAAAGTAACATCTTTTATTTGAGTACCCGCTTTATATAAACTAATTAAAGTAAATCCCCCTATGATAGCATTCGGAAGCCTTGCCGCAAACTCATTTACCCCTAATAAAGCCATAGATAAACTTTGTAACCAAAAAAATAACGGAGGTTTCTCCCAAAAAGGTTTATAGTTGATTTGAACCCTAAAAAAATCCCGCGTAACCAACATCTCCCTTGCTGACTCCGCAAAATTAATTTCATCCCAATCAAATAATCGATTATAACCCAATAAAATACAAAAAATACCTACACCTATAAAAAAAATCCAAAATTGTTCATTAATCCGAGGAATTTTGCTAGTATTCATGAAATACGGAGATATAAAAAAGCAAAATTAAAAAATCTCTCTAAATTTAAACGAAAAAATAACTTATTACCCAAAATCTAATCTCCACATTAAATACCGATTAATAAATTTACGAATGTATAAAAATTGTTATGAATAAAATTCTTACTAATTTTGCTTCTTTATTCGTATGCATAAAAAAATTTTTGTCTTTACGGGAATATTATTAGTTTTATCAAAAATTACATCCGCACAGCTCTGCCCGCATACCGTTACTCATATCACTGACTTAGCTAAACCTCGTGAACACTCCCTCGATATTACCCAAATGACTGTACAAGTAAAATTTGACCCGCCCAAAGGAAAGGTAATAGGAAAAGTAACCCATTATTATAAAACCATACAACCTCTTGTAGATACAGTTTTCTTTGATGCTCCTGCAATTCGTATCATAAAAGCTTATTGCAATCAAAAAGAAGTTAATTTTAAAACTACCCCAGAGGGAGTTACCATTTTTCTTAATCCTCCGTTAAAGTGGGGAACTTCTGGCGAAATTACTTTTGATTACGAAGCTACTCCACGAAAAGGTATTTATTTCATTGGATGGAATGACCCCCAAAACAAAAGCCGTAAACAAATCTGGACCCAAGGACAAGGCATTGATAACCGCCATTGGATACCTATGTATGACGATGCCAACGATAAAATGATTACCGAAACCATCGTAGAATTTGATAAAAAGTACCAAGTGCTCTCTAATGGAACGCTCATCAGTAAAAAAGAAAATGGAAACTATCTTACATGGCACTATTCTATGACAAGACCTCACGCTAACTATTTGTTGATGCTTGCCATTGGTGAATATGGTATTGAACAGCGTAAAACAAAAAGCGGTGTCACTGTCAATTTGTATTATTATCCCGACCAACCCCATAAAATTAAACCTACCTACCTTTACTCTACGGAATGTATTGAATTTATGGAACAAGAAACAGGTATCCCTTACCCTTGGGAATCCTACTCTCAAGTACCCGTACAAGATTTTATGTATGGTGCTATGGAGAATACCACCGCAACCATCTTCGGTGATTTTTATCATATTGATGATAGAGGCTTTTTAGATAGAAGTTACTATCGCGTGAACGTCCACGAACTTACCCATCAATGGTTTGGTGATCTTATCACCCATCGCTCAATAACGGATATTTGGCTTCACGAAAGCTTTGCTACCTACTACCCCAAGCTGTTTATCAAAAAATTTATTAGTCAAGATGAGTATGAATGGAATTTAAGAAGCGAACAAAATGCCGCATTAGAAGCAAGTAAGAAAGACAAACTCCCTATAAGAAACCAAAATGCAGGCACATCACGATTTTATCCAAAAGGCTCTGCTGTCATTGATATGATGAACTATGTATTCGGTGAGGAGGCTTATAAAGCAGTTATTCATTATTACCTAAAAAAACACGCTTATCAAAACGTAGAAACAAACGATTTATATCAAGCCTTTCAGGATACCTTAGGCATCTCCCCAGACTGGTTTTTTGACCAATGGATTTATCGTGGCGGAGAACCCCATTACCACGTAAGTTATAAAGATATAATCTTGGCTAACTCTCAAAAACGCTTTACTCAAATAGTAGTAAAACAAATTCATGAAATCAACGAATTAGTAAAGTATTTTAAAATGCCTGTTGTCATTGAAGTTTATTATACAGATGGAACTAAGGATAGTCAAAAAGTTTGGATTGAAGAAGCATCCCATGTCATTACTATACCGAATACCGCAAATAAAAACATAGCTTTTGTTTTGTTTGACCCCGGCAGTAGAATTTTAAAAACAATTACCTTTGATAAATCTTACGAGGAATTAATAGCCCAAGCGACCAATGCCCCCCACATGATTGACCGATACGACGCTTTGGTAGCTTTGCGTTCTTTTCCTATTGAACAAAAAAGAAATTTCCTTATTCAGTCTTACGAACGTGAAACGTTTCATGCTATTCGTTCCGAAATCTTAGAACAACTAATTAACGATAATCAGGAAGCTTCTTATGCCGTAATACAAAAAGCCGCTAAGGACCCCTCCGTAGAAGTTCGTAAAACACTAATCAACAAAACGTATTCTATTCCCCCTCAACTACTTCCTGCCTACGAAAAATTGCTTCAAGATTCTTCGTATAATATTGTAACTACTGCCCTAGAAAAACTACTTTACTTATTCTCCGAAAAAAAAGCTCAATATTTAAAAATTACTGAAAAAGAGGTTGGTTCTCACGCAAGTATAAAAATAAAATGGCATCAATACAATGCTTTGTATAACCAAGCCGCAACTTCTAAAAAAGCTTTGGTAGATTATACAAGTCCATCTTACGAATTTATTACTCGAAAAAATGCAATGGAAGCTTTAATTGCTATCAATTACTTAAACGAAGATGCGGTAGCCCATCTATTCCAAGCCGCTCTCTCTTCTAATAATCGTTTAGCAAACCCTGCCATAGAAACCCTTCAATATTTTGCTAAGCAAATACCTTACGCCCAAATGATAGATAAATATTACCACCAAAATACTTGGTTGGAATGGCAAAAAAATATACTACAACCCATATTACGTAAAAAATAATTTTCAAGGCTTATGAGTTGGTTTCATGCCTTTGTTGATTTAATTCTTCCAAGAACCTGCATATCCTGCACAACGAAACTACTAAAAAATGAAAAATATGTCTGTTTAAACTGTTTAACAGATTTAGCTTTTTTGCATGATTATAAACAACTAAAAGATAATAAGATTTACTACCAAATTGCGGGGCTTGTTCCAATTCAAGGGGCTTTCGCAGGCTTTCGTTTTGATAAAGGCGGTAAACTACAAAAGTTAATCCATCATCTGAAATACTATCAAAAGCCCCAGATTGGTATTATTTTAGGGGAATATTTAGCTTCTCGGATAGACAATCCTTTTCCGAAAAACAGTATTTTAATTCCTATTCCTCTCCATAGACAAAAATTAAAGAAAAGGGGCTACAATCAAGCGGCAAAAATAGCACAAGGTTTGAGTAACATCTGGAAAATAGAATTATTTGAACAAGGATTGGTAAGAACAAAATTTACAGAAACCCAAACTTTTAAATCAAAAGTAGAACGACAAAAAAACGTAGAAAATATTTTTGAAGTAACCCAAACCATTAAAAGACCTATAGTTCTAGTAGATGATGTAATTACAACAGGTGCTACTTTAATTTCTGCTAGTAGAACCCTGAAAAACCATAATATAAAAGATATTTACATAGTAACACTTGCCGCCGCTAACTATTAAAGTTGGATTTTTTGAAGCGTGATGTTCTGACCGAAAAATAAATTAGCTGTATCTTGGAAACTTGGAGTTAGATCAGTGACAAAAAATGTTAAATTCCCTTTTAGTTTGTTAGAGTGTAAATTACTTTTAGAGAAAAAGTCTCGAACTTTCTTTGATACGGCAATTGCACTATCCACTACATGAACTTTTTGTAAGGCATTTACCTCAAAATAGTGCTCTACCTCCGTTCGGATTAAAGGGTAATGCGTACAACCTAAAATCAACGTGTCAATATGCAAAAATCCTGTATCGGATAAATAGGCTTCAATAATTTCTTTGGAGACTTTATCACGTATCCAACCTTCTTCAATCATAGGAACTAATAAAGGGGTAGCTTTTTCTATAACAAAAGCAGTTGGAAGAAGGTCTAGAATTTTTTTTAAGTAGATATGAGAGAAGATAGTAGTTTTCGTTCCAATGACGCCAATACGCTGATTTTTTGTATATTGAATAGCTTCTTGGACAGCAGGTTGTATAACCTCAAATAAAATTAAATCAGGGTATTTTTGTTTAAGGAAATCGTAAGCAACAGCAGATGCAGTGTTACAAGCAATAACAACTGCTTTTACTTTCTTCTGTAATAAAAATTCAACGATTTCCAGTGCGTACTTCTGAAGCAGTTCTGGAGATTTATCACCGTAAGGAAGATGTGCAGTATCACCAAAATAAAGAAGGGATTCACTCGGTAAAATATCATGTATAGCCTTTGCAACGGTTAGTCCGCCTATACCTGAATCAAAAATACCGACAGGTAAATTACTTTCCACCACCGGATTTAGGTTTTTCAGGAGCAACGGGAACAGTAATTCCTAACTTTTTCATAATTTTTTCTGTTATATTATGTTGTTCAGGACCGAATAAAATAGTTGCAACGCCTGCGCTGTTAGTACTATTAAAAATATAAGTGTAACCTTCTTCTTTAGCGACTTCATCAATAGCTTTTTGGAGTTTATCTGTAATAGGTTTGAGGAGTTCTTCGCGTTTTAGCATGAGGTCATTTTCAGAAGCTTGCGCAAATTTTTTGATTTCATCGTCTAATTTAAGGAGTTCTTTTTGCATTTCTTCATCTTGTTGGGGAGTTAATTTTTTTTCTTCTTTCATTTTGAGGTAAGTATCTAATTTACCTTGTGCGTAGCTTTGTTTGATAGAAAGTTGCTCGGTGAGTTTTTGTTCATAATTTTTTAACGTTTGTTCCATTTGTTTAGCTTCAGGCATAAAAGTGAGTATGTACTCAATGTTAGTATAACCAATTTTTAATTGTTGTGCCCAGTTTAAGGAATAAACGAATAACAAAACAGCTAGTACAGCGAAGAATTTCATGTATTTTTTCATATAAAATTGCAAAATTAAGTATTAGAATGGAAATACCAAAAATTGTACCATAAAATTATAAGTTATTCCAAAAAATGAATCCAAAGTTGAGGAAGAGATGGAAGTTCTCAAATTTTAAGTTCGTTTTAGTGGTAGCGGTATTTTTGAGGAAGTAATCAAAGCCGGGGCGGATAAAGAAAGATTTTCTGGGAGCATAAGCTTTTCGTATCCAAGCAGAAATACTAACTCCGGGAAGAAATCCATAAATCGTTCGATATTCATTGGTATTTAGGCGTTGTAATTTTTTATCATTTTCTGATTGATGTAAAGAAGTAAAACGAAAATCTGCTTTCGAGCCGATTAAGAAAGCCAGTTCATTATCACGATGAAAATCTTTAAAACGAAATTTATAATGGGCACCGAGAAAAAGGTAAATAAAATGGAAGTTCATTTTTTGGTTATTATCAGGTTGAAAGAAGGAATTTGGAGTTGCTTTTTCAAGAATAGAGAAACCTCTTGCTCCTGCTTCTAATAAAAAACCATCTTTTTTTCCACAGCGGTATCTTGTATAAAAGCCACATGCATTATAAGCATAAAATGGAGTGAGATTTGTTGCACCTACTGGCACGTTGCTACCTCCCCCTAACTGCATGCCCACTTCATCCAAATGATACTGGGCTTCCGCAAAAGAAAAAATTATCAATATAAAAATAATAAAATTCATCACATGACAAAAATACGTTTTTTTATAGCAAGTAAATAGTGCACCAAAAAAAATCCCTTGCACAATAAAGCACAAGGGATATTGCTATCATATGAAAAAGTTTATTTACTTCCTAACACGTAAGTAAATCCAAAATTAATACCACCCGCTACGTTCATGGTAGAAGGTCTTTTAGCCGCATTAGAATTGGAAGTAGACTTGAATTTAGATTCTAAATTATCCCAAGCTTTGGGTTGGTTGGTATTAGGAGTTCCATTCTGTTCAATTATAGTAACTTCTTTATTTTCAGCATCTCCAAAGGCATAATCAAAACGTAAAGTAAAATCTAAATACATGTTTTCAGCGATTTTGAATGAAGAGCCAAAACCTAATACCCAAGCTAATTGGAATTTATTGTAAAGTGGACCAGAATATTTTTCTTTATCAGTACTATCAGTACTTGGAATCGAATTAGGATTTTTTATAGTAAATTCTTTTTTATCGTAATTTATAGTACCAATCCATTCTTCTTTGGTTACACGATTTACGATATTCCAGGTATCTTTGGAGCTTAAAAGGAACATGAGTTGGGGACCTGTATAGAAACGGAAAGCAGAAGTAGAGGAGGGGTCAGAACCTGTGCTGAATAAGAAAGGGATTTGAAGATAGTTTAAGCGAGTAGAAGCGGTGAGGTCTGCTTTTTTAGTGGGAGCGCCATAAGGACTGTAATCTAACTCTCCTTTGTATTTTTGTCCTCTTGTGGAATAAACGATACCACTTTCAATACCGACGTAATCTGTAAAATGATAACCTAAGCGTAACCCAAAATTAGCTCCCCAACGAGGTGCGTAATTCAAGTTGTGTCCTTCATTGGAATCATGTTCATTAAATAACCATGTACTTTGGGGACCCCCTGTAACACCTACATGAAGTCCTTGCTGTGCTTGTAATGAAAAACCTAAAATACATACTAAAAAGAAAATCGTTTTTTTCATTGTTGTAATAATTTGAAATAACGCGGCAAAGATATACAATTTTCATAAGAATATAAAATTTTTTGGTATTTTTATAAGATAATTAGTTCTGGGGAGTAGTTAGGACATTAAAATACCGATTTACTTTCTCTACAATATAATCTAATTTTTCGTAATTTTGCATAGCATGACAATCCTACAAATAACTAACCGAATACCCTATCCATTAACAGATGGCGGGGCAATTGCTATTTATCATGTATCTAAATACTTGCATTTAGCGGGGCATCAAGTTATTATAGCTTCGCTCAATACCAATAAACACTTTCAGGACCCTTCCGTGATGAACAATATAGCTCGAATTTATACCACTAATATCAACACTGATTTATCAGTTATCAAAGCTTTTAATAACCTACTATTTTCGGATATTCCTTATAATATCCAACGTTTTTTATCCCAAGAGTTCTCAGCGCTATTGATAAAAGTGATACAAAAACATCAACCTGATATTATTCAGTTGGAAGGTTTACATCTATGTTTGTATATAGATTTACTAAAATCTATGACACAAGCACCAATTCTTTTACGAGCTCATAATGTAGAATTTGAGATATGGTCCCGATTAGCGAAAAACGAAAAAAACTGGTTTAAAAAAATTTATATTTATCATTTAGCACAAAAGATAAAAAAATATGAAATATCCAATTTAGGTCGTTTAGATGGAATTATTTCGATGACCACAAAAGATGCGGATCAATTTAAGAGATTAGGATTTAAGGGACCCTTGATAACGGTTCCTGTTGGAGTAAGTGAAAAATGGTTAGCAGAAGCATTATTTTTTGAAGAACGAATTACTAAAATTGGTTTTCTTGGTAGTTTGGAATGGTTACCGAACGTACAAGGGTTAGAATGGTTTTTAGAGAAAGTATGGTTAAGATTTCATAATGATTATCCCCAAGTGGAATTACATGTAGCAGGAAGAAATCCTATAGAAAAAGTAAAAAATTGGAGGTATCCCAATGTAGTTATTTATGGAGAAGTACCTGATGCTATTGAATATTTGAAATCATTTTCAATAGTAATTGTGCCACTATTATCCGGTTCAGGCATGCGAGTAAAGATTGTAGAATCAATGGCATTAGGGAAATGTATCGTAACCACTTCAATTGGAGCGGAGGGTATTCCTGTCAATTCAGGCGAAAATATTTTTATAGCGAATGATGCAGAATCCTGGCAAAATATATTGAAAATACTAATTCAGAATCCAAACAAAGCTATGTCCATTGGAGAAAACGCAAGAAATTTCGCTAGACATCACTATGAATGGTCTTTTTTAGTGAAACAGATGCTTGATTTTTATCAACAATTGAAAATTAAAGAAAATGCTTGATTACATTTTTTTGTTTATATTTTTTTTATCGGGTTTTTTGATAGCCCATACTTATTTATTTTTTCCTTTTTTAATGAAACTTTTAAGTAAAAGCCCACAAGAGTTCACGTGTCCCGTTCCAAGATTAAAAGTAGCGATTTTGATGGCTGCGTATAATGAAGAACAAGTTATCAGAAAAAAAATGGATTCTACGTTGAATACAAACTATCCTATGGAATTATTAGAAATATGGGTAGGTTCGGATTGTTCTACGGATAAAACTGACGAAATTTTAACAGAATATTCAAACCAATATTCTAATGTACATTTTACTCGATTTCATCAAAGAACGGGAAAGCCTCAAATTATCAATCATTTACAAGAGAAGGTTCAAGCAGATATCTTAATTTTGACAGATGCAGATACCATTTTTAATAAGGATACTATTCCTGAATTAGTCAGGCCTTTTGCAAATCCTGAAATTGGAGGCGTTCAGGCTTCTTTTATATTTATCATTACTCATTCAGAAAATAAAGATGTTGCGCATCAAGAGATGACTTATAATAAAATAGAAATTGGTATAAAGAAAGGAGAAAGTCGTTTAGGGAGTATTATTGGCGCGGAGGGGGCTTGTTATGCTATTCGCAAAAGTTTATATGTACCTACTCCCAATAACTTTATTGTAGACGATTTTTTTATATTTATGAACGTACTAGCCAAAGGATTTATGACTGTTGTAAATGAAAAAGCATTAGCTATAAGAGAAATCTCTGGAGACAGCAAAGTGGAATTTAAAAGGAAAATCCGAATTGGTTCAGGAAACTTTCAAAACTTCTTTTATTTCAAAAAATTTTGGTTACCTTTCAGTATAACCTCATGGGTCTATTGGTCTCATAAAGTTTTAAGATGGTTTACTCCATTTTTTTTAGCACTGTTTTTGTTAGCAAATATTTATCTTATAAAACTCAATTTCTTTTTTGTATTAACCATGTCTTTACAAATTTTGATATATGCAAGCATTTTACTGGATTATATACTTGGAAAACTCCATTTAAATTTTAAAATATTAAGATTTATTAAACATTTTTTGTTCATGAACCTTGCTTTATTATTAGGATTTATTAAATTTGTAAACGGAATATCCCGAAGCAGTTGGGATACAAAAAACTAAAACCTTAATTTTAAACTTATGAAGTATTTATTGCAAATTTGGTTATTCGTAGGTTTAATTACCTATCAGTTAGTAGCACAAGTGAATTACACTTCAAAAGAAGGAAATTTTAATTGCTCGTTTCCTGAGGAACCCACTGAGGGAGTAAGTGAATTAGAAGATGGAACAAAGGTCTATCATTTACAGAGTATGAAAGGCGAAGAAATTTATATGATATTCTTTGCTAATTACGCTAACAAAGCCGATAAAACTATTGCAAAAGTAACAACAGAAGCCACTAAAGATGCGTTTGTAGAAAAATTACAAGCGGAAGTAAAATCTGAAAAAACTTATGATTATAAAGGCTATACTGGCTACGAGCTTAAATTGATTACGAGTGACGATTTTATAGTTTATTACCGTGTTATTTATATCAATCAAACGATTTATCAATTTGCGGTAGTAGGTGCAAATCCCAAAGTTGCTGAGGTTAACAATTTTTTCAGCTCGTTTAAATACACGGGCAAATAAATTTTGTTTAACTTCGAAGTTATCCACCCTAATTGGGTGGCTTTTTTATAATTTTTTTGGATTAAAGTAAGCACGTAAGGAATTACTTAACTTATTTAGAGAAAAAATGGTGAAAAAAATCATCATGCCTGGGAAAGTAATTAACCACCAAGCATTGAGGTCACTTCGCCCAGATTTTAATAATGCCCCCCATGAAACATAATTCATTCCTAATCCTAAAAAACTTAATGTCGATTCCATTAATATAGCCGCCGCAATAGCAAAAGATATGGATACCCAAATAGGGGGTAAGGCATTTGGAATAACATGACGAATTAAAATCTGAATATCTGAAAGACCTTGGATCTTAACAACATTTTTGTAATCTAAGTATTTAATTTTCAATATTTCAGCTCTTATCAAGCGAGCAAATAGGGTCCATTGAATAAAGGCTATAATAGCCACCAATAATCCTAAATTAGGTTTAGCTATTGCTGTTAAAATTATGATTAACAACAACATAGGAATAGATAACTTAATTTCAATAAACCTTGAAATCATAATATCCAATGGAATAGAAATTTTCTTTTGTAGGAGAGGAATAAAAGATTTTAAAAAAGAAAATAATCTCCAAAAAATATAAACAATTAAGCCAAAAAGTACTATGCTGGACAATCCCTCCCAAAGAAAGCGATAAAAATTTTGTGATAAAGCCTGCCCGAGAAGATAAGAACGAGCATAAAAAGCTATAAAAAAAGCCCAAAAACCAATCAAAACAAAAATCAATAAAGAATAACGGCTAATTTTAAAGTCATGGTCTCCCCAAAATCCTGCAATAGAACCTAAAAATACGCCTAAAAGTGTAGCTAAAAAAGTGGAAGTAGTACCAATAAGCACTGCGTATCTACTCCCATAAACTAATCCGCTAGCAATATCTCTACCTAGTTCATCAGTACCTAAAAAATGATAAAAATTTTGATTTTTTATCTTGAGAACCGATAGTGGTGGGCTTGCAGGTGCATTTTGCATATCAAGCTGTTCGGGAGAAAAAGGAATTAAAGCCCAAAGAACGCTTTCTAATGGAAGCATCTTCCAATCTTTATTCATTAAATCATTTTCCCATTGGTATAATCCTACTTGATATAAAATTTCATATAAAGCAGGAAAATAAATCTGGTTTTTATATCGTGCAAACAAAGGTTTATCATTTGCTATAAAATTAGCAAATAATGTTAAAAAAATCAAAAATAGTAACCAAAGAATATAAAAATTCCAATTTAATAAACGTTTCAATTCACCAAACCTTTTTAAGGAAATTCAGTACATTTTCCCACATCAACTTACTAACGATTTTATAAGGGGAAAGCCCAGTATCTTTAAATTTATCGTAATTCATCTCAAAAAAGGTAAGTAAATCTAATTCTAATTTAGGGTAATCACGAACAGAAGTACAGCTATGAATCGGTTCAATAAGCCCATCAAAATCAGAACCTAATGCAACTGAATCAAAAGCTTTAGAAGGCTCAATACCTTTCTTAATTAAAACATTATAAATGTGTTCTAATTGATAATAAATCAGTAAAGATTGATTGAGTTTTTCTTTCATGAATTTAGCAAGCATTTTTTCACCTGTTAAAACTCTTCTATCCATAATAATTCCCATAAGCCCACCGAGCTGGTGTATAGCGTAAATATCATCATCATGAAAATTGATATCCCACGGATTAAATTTATCACTTTTTAATCGTTCAATACTTTTATCTTCTTTTACAATTATTTGATTATTCAAAATATTAGTCTCTCTTCCACTCACTGCAAAGTGGCTGGCTACTATTGGAAAGTTATGTTCTTTGGATAGATGGTAAATCTGCTGCCTTGTAATGGCATCACAGTGTTTAATATCAATTACAATTTTGTTTTGTAAACATTTGTTTACGAAGTAATTACCCAAAAAGGTTAGCCCTCTATAATTACCTAAAAAGTTTAAAGTACTGATAGGATTTTTGATAATTTTCTTTATTCCATTAAGTTCAACTGCTTTAGGCATAGAAGCTAAATAATTGAAAACAAAATGATTAAGAGTTATAAACTTAAAGTTATTATCTAATAACCAGCTTATACGCTCCTGAACCAAATCTATAGAAGGGATTTCGGGGAGTTCATATTTGGAATTATTAGAAAAATTTTCAGCGTACTCAAATCCTAAACAATGAGCGCCTTCAATGGAAAGCAAAATCGCAATTTTATTTCTATCTTTTAAAGTTTCTTCTAATTGACTGTAATTCTGAATAAAAACTAATTCTTTGGTTTGGTCTGGGGAGATTTTATGGCTTTTTAAGTAATTAAATTCTTGTTGAAGAATAGTAAAAGGCTTTGTAGCACTAATCTCACGAAGTTTTTTGATATCCAGATTTAGCACTCTTGCCATGATGGCAGGCTGTGTAAAAATCTTAGATAACAAAAATCTTTCTAGTACTGTAAAGTAATGACAAATCAAACGTGTATTAGAGGAAAATAAAGCATTAAAATTTGCCCTCGAGAACTGTGTAGTTCTATTATAAATTTTGGAAGGGTCATCAGTAGTATAATCATTCCAAGGGTCATAGATATTATTAGCTAAAAAAGGCTTTAAGGTAGGGTGAACATGAATATCTGCGTAAATAGGTTGTTGGTTCATAAAAGATGTTAGGAGTAGAAACTAAAATATTCAGCAGGTCTTAAATTAAAGAAAGAAAAAGCCGTTTTCCAAAAAATTTGTTCTTTGTGATTATCGCTAATTAGTGTAGTATTTTCTAGGAACTTACCATGTTCTAAATCTCCTAATGGGAAGGGATAATCCGTTCCATAAGCGATTTTGTCAGCACCGATATAATCAACTAGATACTTTAAAGCAATATCATCATGAGTTATACCATCTACCCAGAAGGATTTTAAATATTCAATAGGTGGTTTTTTAATATTTTTAGCGCAGAGGTCTGGTCTTGCGAAGTAGCCGTGGTTAATTCTGCCGATAGTAAAAATAAAAGAGCCGCCTCCATGAGCAAAGAGCACTTTTAATTTAGGAAATCTTTCAAAGATTCCTCCAAATATCATGTAAGAAATAGCTCTCGCTGTTTCAGCAGGCATACCTACTAACCAAGGCAAAAAATAATCAGGGATAACTTCTTTTCCCATGATGTCCCATGGATGTATCATTATCGGAACCCCCATACTTTGAGCCGCCTCCCAAAAAGGATATAAATCAGGATGATCCAAATTCTTTTGATTGATGTTAGTGCCTATTTCAACTCCTTTAAGGTTTAATTGGGTGATACACCGCTCCATCTCTTGAATAGCAAAGGATATATCTTGCATCGGTAACGTCCCTAAACCTACTATCCTTTTAGAATGTTGTTCTTGTACACCGGCTATAAAATCATTATAAAATTGGCACCAATATAACGCATCTCCAGGTTTTGCCCAATAATAAAATAAAACTGGTATATTAGATAATACCATTACATTCACCCGATGCTTATTCATATCCAATAAAATAAATTCTGGGTCATAACAATTTTGTTGTACTTTACGAAAGAATGAACCATCATCTCGCATCATATCTACTGTACCATCTTTATGATAATGTAACTCAATAAAACCTCCATATCCAAATTTTTCTTTCAGGTTTGGCCATTTAGGCGGCATAATATGACCGTGAACGTCTACTTTAAATTTAGGTGTCATTGGATAGATTGTAAATAATATCACAAATTTAAACATTCAACCGCTGATTTTGCAAATATTTTTATTTTTAAAAAGTTTATACAAAAGATTTTGTTAAAACTTTTTGTACTAATTTAAAGTTTGAGAGATATCATGAATTTTACGGAAGATTTATTACAGTGGTACAGTGTTAATAAAAGGGAATTACCTTGGCGTGATATCGATGACCCTTACAGAATTTGGTTATCCGAAATTATGTTACAACAAACTCGTATTCAGCAAGTTTATGAATATTACTATCGTTTTATAAAACAATGGGAAACCGTTGTAGCGTTAGCAAATGCTTCCGAAGAGCAGGTATTGAAAGCATGGGAAGGACTAGGATACTACTCCCGTGCAAGGAACTTACACCAAACCGCCCAAATTATTACCTACAAATACAACGGCATTTTTCCTAAAAAATATCAAACACTTCAACAGTTCCCCGGAATTGGAGCATACACAGCAAGAGCTATCGCCTCTTTTGCTTTCAACCAACCCGTTGTCGCATTAGATGGTAACGGATTTCGCGTTATTACAAGAATATTAGATATTAACTTGCCCGTAAATGTTACCAAAAATCAAAATATTATACAAAAATTAGCTGACGAACTGCTCGGTAACTACCCTTCTAAGGATTTCAATTATGCTTTAATGGATTTAGGCAATCTTATCTGTAAACCACAAAAGCCTTTATGCGAAAAATGCCCCGTCCAAAATCATTGTTTGGCTTTTTTTCATCAAACTCACCTCGAAAAACCTATCAAACTCAAAACATTAAAACGTACACAAGATTTCTTAATCTTTTATTGGTATGAAATTGATAACCATGTAGCTGTGATAAAAAAATTTTTTAATTACTGGAAAGGTTTATATATTTTTCCTTTTGAAAAATTAGAATTTGACCACTGGAAAAAATATAACGAAAATATCTTATTAGAAACTAAACATATTTTAACGCATAAAGATTTGTTTATCAAAGTAATTCTAACTAATCAGCAACAAACTATTGAACAATTTCAGTCCGCAGAATGGCTACCTAAAAAAGAGTTAGTAAACAAACCATTTCCCAGACCCTTTCAGGAACTTATTGGTATTATGGTTTAAGAATAATAGGATTTTTTTTCTTTAATGCCTTAAAAACAAATTTAAAGCTCCCATCATAAATGCTATTATCGTAAAACCCATCCCTATCAACCACGTTATCGTATTTAACCTCTTCTCCATCGCCTCAAACTTCGTATCAGCACTCTGAAATCGTAAATTCATCTCCTTCTGCATCGACTCAAATCGTGAATTCATCTCCTTCTGCATCGACTCAAAACGTGAATTCATCTCCTTCTGCATCGAAACAAAACGCATATCCACATTTTCAAAACGTAAATTCATCTCTTTAATCAAAAACTCAAAACGCTCATCCATCTTCTCCATTACCATTCTTAAATCTTCCTTTGTGGAAAGCATCTGAAATTGACTTTGTTGCTCCTCCTGTAACTCCTTTAAAATATCCGTTAGCACCTTTTCTGCCCACTTCTCAAGCTCCTCATCTATCCTCGGATTCTTATTCTCTTGTAATATCTCCCGTATCCGTGTCTTCGTTACTAAATATTTTCCCATACTAATCTCTATACAAAGTTACAATATTCTAACATTAAAACGTTAGGAAAGTGCTTAAATGTTACATTTATTAAAGATATTTTTTGCAATTTTGCGGTTATGAATCAAGAATTATATCTTTTTAATACGCTTACCCATCAAAAAGAGCTTTTTTATCCATTGAAGCCACCATTTGTCGGGCTTTATGTTTGTGGACCTACGGTTTACGGAGAGCCTCATCTTGGACATGCACGCTCTGCAATTACTTTTGATATCGTATTTCGTTACTTAAAACACCTTGGTTATAAAGTGCGTTATGTGCGTAACATTACTGATGTTGGACATTTAGAAAGTGATGCTGATGAAGGAGAAGATAAAATTGCTAAAAAAGCCCGTATTGAACAACTTGAACCTATGGAAGTAGCACAATTTTATACGGATGCTTATCATTTCGCTATGGATAAACTACGTGTCTTAAGACCTTCCATAGAACCTCGCGCCACTGGACATATCCCCGAACAAATCGAGATGATTGAAAAAATTCTTCAAAATGGCTTCGCCTATGTTGTAAATGGTTCTGTATACTTTGATATTCAAGCTTACAAGAAAAAATATTCTTACGGTAAACTCTCAGGACGAACAAACATAGAAGAAAATTTAGCGGTTTCCAGAGAATTAGAGGGATTTCAAGAAAAAAGGCATCCCGAAGATTTTGCGCTATGGAAAAAAGCTAATCCTGAGCATATTATGCGATGGAAATCTCCTTGGGGTGAAGGTTTCCCCGGTTGGCATATTGAATGCTCGGCAATGTCCACGAAGTATTTAGGTTCTCCTTTTGATATTCACGGGGGCGGTTTAGATTTAATTTTCCCTCATCATGAAGCAGAAATTGCCCAAACGAATGCTTGTGAATGTTATGACAACCCTTTAAATCAAGCTAAATACTGGCTACATTGCAACATGATTACTGTTAATGGAAAAAAAATGGGAAAATCACTAGGCAACTTTATTACCTTGAATGAGTTTTTTTCGGGTAACCATCCTATGCTATCGCAAGCTTACTCCCCTACTACTATACGCTTTTTTATCTTACAAGCCCATTACCGCAGTACCCTCGATTTCTCTAATGAAGCTCTTCAAGCCTCCGAAAAAGCACTAATTCGCCTTCTTCAAGGTATCCAAAAATTGGATACTATCAAATACGCTGGAACTTCGTCTTTCACTGCCTCCGAAATACAACAAAAACTTTATCAAGCTATGAACGATGACCTAAACACCGCCAAAGTTATCGCAGAACTTTTTCATGTTATTGATAAAATTCACGCTGTTGACCTAAAACAAGAAACCCTTTCTCAACAAGAAGCAAACTCCATAAAAAAACTACTTACTACCTGGCTCGAAGATATTTTAGGGATAGTACCTGAAACCCGCACAAATGAACAATTAGAAGAAGTCATGCAAATTCTCATTGAGCTTCGTAACGAAGCAAGGGCTCAAAAAAATTATGCTCTATCGGATACTATTCGTGATAAATTGCAAGCCGTACAAATCACTTTGAGAGATACCCCTGAAGGAACTATTTGGGTGAATGGAAAAATTTAAACCTTACTAATGCAAACCAAGGCTATCGTTTTATTCAGTGGCGGGCAAGATTCTACTACTTGTTTGTTTTGGGCTTTGAAACACTTTGATAAAGTCGTTACTATTAGTTTTGATTATGGGCAAAGGCATGCCATTGAACTCATTCAAGCCCAAAAGATTACTCAATTATTAGAAATAGAACATCACATTTTTTCTGCTCCTGCCTTAAAACAAATTGGTGTTACCGCCTTAACTTCTAACCAAGAGATTTCTTTCTCGGAAAAAACACAATTACCCAATACCTTTGTTCCTGCAAGAAACTTAATTTTTTTATCACTAGCCGCAGGCTGGGGCTACTTGAATCATTTTCATCATATTGTAACAGGCGTTTGCCAAACAGATTATTCTGGGTATCCCGATTGTCGTTACTCCTTTATCCAATCTGCTGAACAAACCTTACAACTTGCATTAGACGCCCCCTCCCTTAAAATTCATACCCCCCTGATGTTCCTTAATAAAACCCAAATATGGAAAATTGCACAAGATTTAGAGGCTCTTGACTTCATCATAGAACATACTCACACCTGCTACAAAGGAGAAAGAAACTTGAAACACCCTTGGGGCTACGGCTGTGGTAAATGTCCCGCTTGCGAACTACGAAAAAAAGGTTTTGAAGAAGCTTTTGGTTATGTTTAATCTTAAAACACTTTTTTCTTTATTCTTATTTCTTTTTACTTACTCTACCCTGCAAGCACAAATAAAAGCCCATTTTCGTTGTTTGGCTGACTCTATCATATTAGGTAAGCCCATTCCTTTTAGCTTTTCCATACACTATCCCGTCGGTTATTCCATCATTTTCCCTGACTCCTCAAAAGACTTTTCCCCTTATGAATTACACCAAAAAAAATATTTCCCAACTTTTGTCCATAATCATTACGCAATAGATAGCGTTATCTACTTTATTACCTCCTTCCAAATAGATAGTATTCAAAAATTTCAGTTACCCTTTGCTTATGTTTATAAATTCGATACTACTCTACTCAAAAGTGATATTATTCGTGTCCCTTTTCAAAGAAAAGTATTCCATTTTACAGATAATACACCCTATCTTCTAGATAATCAACTGATTGAAATCCCTATACAACCGAATTATGGACTGTTATTACTTTTATTTTTAATTTCAATTCTGATTGCAATATTTTTAGCCATTTTTTTCAGAAAAACTATCTCAAAATGGCTCCTCTTATACAAAACTCAAAAAGAATGGCTACTATTTCAAACCCAATTGAACAAAGTATTTAATTATGATGACCCTAAAAAACTTATTTATGAATTAAATTTACTATGGAAACAATATCTAGGTACACACAATGCTATAAAACCTGAAAGTTTAACCTCCAAAGAATTATGCTCATGGATTGATACTTTGTATTTTATAGAGAATAAACAGTTATTCGTTGAACTTTGTAAATTAGAAGAACGTATATTTTATGCATCTGAAAGTTTTGATAAATCCATTTTACTGAACCAAAAAGCTTTTATTCTTCAAGAGCTCAATAAAGTATATCAATTCAAAAAACAATTAGTTACCCTAAAATAGTACCTTTATCCAGCCTATTAAAAACTTGTTGTACTATCACAGTACATTTTTTGCTTTGCGCCCATGCTAATGTATTTTCAACTAAACGCTCATATTCCTTATCTTTCAATTTTTGGATTTGATTTATCAAATCATCATAGTTAAAGTAACTTATGCAATTAACTTTCGGAATCAAATCATGTGGAGCACAAAAAGGAGGTTTCTTCGTCAATTCTCTAAAACAAAGCACACAACCATTAGCCGCTAACTCGTAATGTCGTAAACAATCCCAACCCGCTCGCTTCATAGTAATACCAAACCGGCTTTGTTGTAAATCTTCGTAGTAATCACTTTCTCTGCTAAACACGTATACCGAACTTTTATTTAACTTCCTTTTCACTTCTTCATCTACAATATGCTCCGTGAACAATTTCGTTTTTGGGGGAATAAAATCAATCACTTTGGAGTCAGGAATACCAAAGCTAATAGGGTAAATATTTCTCGGAAGTTTGGTGGGCTTACTAAAAACCCTCTCCGGTAGTAATTTGTAGTATAAAGAATGAAAAGTTTTAGGGGTAATCTCTCTTTTAAAGTAGGGGAAATAATGATGTGGCTTTTTCATAAACCAATAATTGGGATTCTTCCAAAATTTACCTGCATACAAAAAAATATTGGGTTTATCTTCTCCGTCTAGAACTATTGTTTTTCGTACATCTAAATATGGGAAGCAACATTTAAAGATATCGTATTGGCGATAAATAGAAGTAAAAACGACGTAATCAAAAGATTGAATATCGCTCCAACTATTGAATTGGAAAGGTTGAGCGAGTTTCCGTGATAGATAACGATAATAGGTAAAACCATTGCCACGCACGTGAGAAATATCAGCCTCTTGATATAAGATTTCTTTCAACGGATATTCACAAACCTGTTTACCATAAAGTAATTTCAGACCTATCAAGAAACTATCGGCAAGATAATCTTCCTGTGGGTGCGTAATAGCAAGTATTTTCATACTTAAAGTCTACGTAATTAAATCATCCCCTTCAAAATCTAAAATTGCTTTACGCATTTTCTCAGGGATGGGGGCTGTCTCTTGTTTTTTCATATCAAAATATACTAAAACAGTGCTAGCTTTTGCCGCTAATTTCCTTTCCAGCTCCTCAATGACAATCCAATATTCCATCTCAAAACTCTTATTTCCAATTTTACTTACACGCGTATGAATGACCAGAGGACTATTCAAAAAAACCGGCTGTAAATAATCTACCTTCACGCTTGCTAAAAGCATATCTAATTGATTAAGGTCTCCGTTCCAGCCGAGCACTTGTCTGGCATAGTGAACTCTCGCTTCTTCTAAATACATCAAGTAAGTAGCATTATTAACATGATGCAGAGTATCTAAATCATTATATCTTACGCTGATAGGTGTTTGTAATTTAAATTTTTTTAGTTCTTCTGTTAGGTTCATGGAATAATAGTTTTTTTATAGACGAGTTTCCCTTGCGGTAATTTTTTATCGGTAACCCAGAATTCTAAATCCGTTTTATGGTTATAGATTTTAAGGATAGCAAGCCCATAGTGAGAATAAGTAAACTCCCATTTAGGCGATTTTCCTACTTCGGAGATTTTTGTCCCTGAGCCGCTAATAATATGATGTAATTGGTTGTTTTTACGATATTGCAGGTTATGGTCATGCCCTGAAACGTAAATGAGATGAGGATAGTTTTCAAAGATAGCGAGTAAAGCTTTTTTTAATGCTTTATAACGAGGATTCCAAGAATCAGATGGATGTTTTACCCAATATCGTAACAATACTAATCCACTACCTATCCCCGGTAAAGGGATATACAAGTTAGAATTCAGGAACCGTAAAGGGAAGAGATGTTCTTTGATGGTAAACCTACCCCCATGTGAAGAACAACTAAAAAAAGGATGATGCCCTGCAACAATGATGGTACGGTCTTTATATTGTTCTAATGTATTTCGCATAGCTTCTAAAAATAGACGTTCAGAGCCGTATGTACAGAGAGTAGAATCAGGTTTTTCTTGTTTATGAATCCACCATTGGGAGTCATAGGTAATTAAGACGAAACGCTCGTTCAATATAGCAATTTCAGGTCCTGGACAACCTTGTTTTGGTAAAAAACTGCCTTCCCCGAGAGCACTTTCTACGTACTGTTGTTGTCTTTTTACTGCATTCCAACCATCTTTACCATCTAATGCCCAGTCATGGTTCCCTGGAATAAAAATAACTTTACCTTGAAATGGTTTGACTGCGTTAATTTGTGCATCTAGCCTTGTCCTTGCTTCTTCATAACCTACAGAATTTTTATCTGGTAAACCGTATTTATAAATATTATCACCGAGGAATAGCGTAGTGAAATTAAATGAAGTTTCTTGTGACAAAAACTTTTTTAGGAGCATAAAAACTACCGAGGAATCATTTCCTTTACCGGCATCCCCAACTAAATAAAATGTATGAAGAGGAGGTTCGGTGTTATAACTATTTTGAAGATTCTGTTTTAATGTTTTATCTTTGTAGTAAGGTTTGGGATTACACGCAATGATAGTAATAGTAATGCCTAAAAGAAAGCAAAACTCCTTAATTTTTTTCTTCCACGAGAAGGGTTTGTCCAACATAGAGTTTATGTTTGGTGTTAATTTTATTGAGTTCACAGATTCGCTCTACGGTTAGCCCTTTATATTTTTGAGAAATCCCCCATAATGTATCTCCATTTTGAACAACATGTTTTTTGATAATGGCTTGTTTACTTTGAGATTGATTTTTGGTAACAGGATTAGCCACCTTAACGGTTTTATTTTGTGTAACTGCCTGAAAATCTTTTGTATAAATTTTCAGTGTTTGCCCAATGTAGATTTTATAACTTTTTAAATTATTCCAAGCCATTAAATCCTTCAAACTGATACTGTATAAATCAGCAATAATAGCAAGGGTTTCACCAGGTTTTACAGCGTGATATTTGAGTTTAGACCCTTGAGGAACAGTGGGTTTATAAGAGGGAGTGTAGATATAGCCGGGAGGTTGTATAGTTTTATTTTGGGGAACGAGCGATGTAATTTCTTGTTTATCAGGGATAGTAAAGAAGCCGGGATTTTGGTAAGCAAATTCCACTACTTTTGAGGGTACTCTTAATACATAAGGTTTAGAAGAGTAAGGAATAATTCCTATTTTGAGTTCGGGATTAAGGTCTTTCAGTTCTTGTAAATCTACACCGGTTTGTTCAGCGATAGTTTTTAAGGAAATTTGTTTATTTATAATGTGAATGGTATCGCGGTTATAGGTGAAGTTTGTCCAAACGGGATAAAGGTTATGTTCTGCGGGGTAATTAAAGACGTAAGCTACTGCAATAAAGGCAGGGACATAGCTACGAGTTTCTTGGGGTAAGAACTGTTTAATATCCCAGAAATTAGTTTTGCCACCGGAGAGCCTGATAGCTCTATTGACGGTCCCGGGTCCAGAATTGTAGGCGGCAATCGCTAAAATCCAATCGTTATAAATGTTGTACAAATCTTTCAGGTAACGTGCAGCAAAAACGGTTGATTTGTAGGGGTCTCTGCGTTCATCGATGTAAGAATCTATTCGCATACCTCGTTCTTTAGCAGTAGACAAAATAAATTGCCATAATCCCACTGCACCTGCATACGAAGTAGCATTCATACGAAATGCACTTTCCACCACTGCAAGATATTTTAATTCTAATGGAAGCCCCTCCCTATCAAAAATCTCTTCAATAATAGGAAAATAAACATACTGTAAACCTAATAGAACGGAGGTAGTATTGCGTAATCTTACAGCATATAAATCAATCCAACGTTGCACATCTTCGTTATACGTTAATGGAATGACACTACAAATTTCTTTGATTCTTTCGCGGTAAGTATCAGGTGAATAAGTAGGAATAAAGCCCTCCGCAAAATTGTATCGATTGATATGAATAGAATCCTCACGAGTTTTCTGAACAACTTTAAAATGAAAATCACTTAAAAGACTATCTAAAATAGATACTACCATTCGAGATTCCTTCATAAATTCCGAATCCCACTGTGCAAATAGGCTCTGAAAACTTAATAGTATACCAACCAATATTTTCTTCATCCAATTCGGAGTATGGAATGAATTATTTTTTTTCTTCCGTAGCAGAAGTTTCCTTTTCTATTTCATTTTTTATTCCGCTGGCGGCATCTTTAAATTCTCTTATGCCTCTACCTAAACCCCTTGCAAATTCCGGGATTCGTTTTCCCCCGAAAAATATCAGAACTACTACCAATATTAAAATAATTTCTGTTGTGCCAAGTCCAAACATAAGACTACCAAATTAAAAGGCAAAGTTAATAACAAAAAATCATCTTCAAAATCAAATTATCAATTTTATTACAAACAAATTTTGATTACCTTTTTACTAAGCAGATGGATAACTATTATAAAATCATCAAAAATTAATCAGATTTTTCATATAAGGCTACTGAGTGCCAAAACGTGAACGCTGAATTCAACGTCATTTTGATGGTCGCAACACGCACTAGTGTTACACTTGCAATTTACATTTAAGCATCATTTAATCAAACCTTTTTTCAAAATAATTACAAAAAACTTGCATAGTAAATAAAAAAATATTACTTTTGCACTTGCATTAAATCAAATTTAATTTTTGAGATATGAAAAATTTTAGTGTATTAGTTGCAACCACATTGCTCGGAGGCATGGTAATAGCTCAAAATCCAAGGATAAAAAGCTATAATCATGCAAATCAGATTGCGAAACACAATCCGTATGAAAGAGTATTATCAGAAGACAAACCTTCTAATTTCAGGAACGGTCCTGTTACGCAGACTGAATTCATGAATAATCACGCTAATAAAACAAGTGCAATCAACGTTATTCAATTAGGAATGTCAGGTAACGCCTATACAAATGTTGCATCAGAGGTAAATTTGTTGTCAACAGTACCAGGTCGAAATTGGGTAACCTTTATTCATAGACATAATCAACAAGATTTCGGTGGACATAATGGGCAGATGCGTGTAGATGTTTCCGATGATGGAGGGCAAACATGGGTACTTGATAACGATGGAAATGATGCTTTTAATCCCAATAGCACACCCTATGGCAGAATTCCACAAGCTACAATTTACAATCCCGATGGGAACACGGATATTTGTAATGCAAAATTAATATGGGTAGCGGCAGGGCATAAAACTCCTAATCCTGCTAACACTGGACCTAATCCGGCGTGGGGGCATTTCGTATATGGTACGGCTCACGAAATATATCCGAACTGTACTGATCCTTATAATGGTTCTTATAATTCTTGGCAGACCGGTGAATTCCTTTATACTACGGGATTAAGCAAATCTGCTCCTGATCAGTACTGGTCCGTAGGAGTAAAATATAACCGAGATGCTCGACAAGTTCAAGATAAATTATACTTAATGCGAGGCGATTATATTCCAGCGAATAATGCCGCCGCTTGGTATATTTATGATTCCTTGACATTTAACCCATTACAATCTACAAGTAATGGACAACCCGCAGGTTACCAAATAGGAACTCCTAATATGGCATTCTCTCCTAACGGACAATATGGTTGGATTATAGTTTCAGGAATGCCTAATCAACCTGCGCCTTATAAACATCAGTTATACTACTGGAAATCTAATGATTTCGGGCTTACTTGGACTCCAGGTATGATTGATATCGCCAATAATCAACAACTTATTGATTCCTTAACTACTATCTTCTATACTGACACTACGATGACTACCCTTGATACTGTAATAGGCAAACCCTTCCCTATTGATTATGATTTAGCAGTGGATTGGAGAGGAAATCCCCACATTGTTTGCACCTTCTTCAATATGTATAAAGGCGCATTATATTCTACTGATTCTCTTGGATATTTATCTCCCGGTTTAGCAAAAAGCATTTGGGATATTACTACTACAGATTTTGGTGGCTCTTGGAACTTTACTTATCTACGCGAACTCAATACATATAGAGGTTCCTCTGGAGATTTAGGTTGGTCGGCAGGATGCCAAGCGGCTACTAACTATTCAGGTGATGCCTTCGTTTATGCTTGGGTAGATGATACTTCCGCAAATTCTTCTGATGCTATGCTCCCCGATTTATGGACTTTCCATTACGATATGCATAGCGCTATAAATCTTTCTAATATTAAGGATTGGACTTCCGATGATCCTAGTTGGAACGGTAAAATTATTCTTCCAACCATGGCTCCCTTCCTCCTTCAAACAGGACCTCAAACTTATGAAGCTCCTACTGCCTTCTGTAAAATTCTAACCGATGCGGCAAGCCCCGTTGAAAATTGGTTTATTAAAGATCCGAATTACAAGTTTACGTTTAGTACAACTACCTACCGTGCCGCAGAATCAGATATTTTATCTATGAATGTTTATCCTAATCCTTCTAATGGTAATTTTCAAGTTGCATTAGATTTGAAAGGTACAGGCAATGTAGATATTCGTATTTACGATGTGATAGGTAAAGAAGTATATCAAGTATCAGAAAATGGTGTTTCAAGCTTTGTAAAAGATATCAATATCGGTAATTTACCTGCGGGAGTTTATGTAGTTAAAGCACAAACTACTCAAGGAGCTGTAGAAACCAAAATCGTTAAACAGTAATTATAATAATCATTTCAATAGTTAGTAGGGTTACTCTTTAAAGGGGTAACTCTGTTTTGTTTAGATTGAATGTTATTCGGAACGAATTAGCGAGTTAAAGAGAGATTACTTCCGAATGACAAGAGCAGTATCATTAAGTGAAACGCCAATCTCTTTCAACACTACTCAAGGAAGAGCATAAATTAGATTTATAAATGCTTCAGTAAATCTGTTAAATAAGAAGGGGAAAGGGTAGGATTATCTAAACAGCATTTTGTAAAATGTAAAATGGGAAAATCATGGATATTTAATTTTTGAGGGAGTTTTTGGATAGTAAAAAAACCTTCAGGAATGGTATTCAGTTCTTTAAAGATAGTTTTGATGGATTTTCCTTGTCCTATTCCGATACCTAAGTTACGGTTTCTGCTGTGAGAGCTGTAAGCGGTTACCAATAAATCCCCCAGGTAACCATATTGTAGAAAGTCATCCACAGGATAATGTAGAGATTGAAAAATTTGCATAGTTTCTTTGCTAGAGGCAGTACATAAAGCGGCACGAAAATTATCGCCGTAGTTTAAACCTTTTACAATTCCAAGACTTATTGCATACACATTTTTTAAGATACCTGCTAATTGTAAACCCAAATAATCATTTGTATTTCTTACTTGGAAGTAATCACTTTCAAAGTAATGGCTGTAATTATTAAAATTTTGCAGGGAGCCCCATTGTAAAAAAGTAATTTTTTGTTGAACAACTTCTTCGGCGTGGGAAGGACCTGATAAAACGGCAAATTGGGCTGGTGTTACTCCAAACTCTTGCTCTAAATACTCTGATACAAACAAAGCTTTTTCACCGATAAAACCTTTAATCGCAGAAATCACAAATTTATTTTGAAAGTGATGTTTATGAATATTTTGTAAATTAAAAGGTAGATAAGCAGAAGGGCAAGCCAAAAGAATAACCTCGCAATCTTCAAAAATTGATTGGTTTTCGTTAGTTAATATAAGATAATCCAAATTGAATTTTACATCAGGAAAGTGATTAGGATTTGCATGATGTTTAAGTAGATAGTTTAGAGCTTGTTCATCATGGAAATACCATTTCACTAAAATACCTTTCTTATTGAGTACTTTGACTAATGCGGTACCCCAAGAACCTGTACCAATAACACCCATTCTCATACAATGCTCAAAATAAACTGTTTTAAACGATTTATAGGCATAGAGGTAGAAAGAATTATTCACAACATAAAAAAAGAAAAATTTACAAAAAGTGGAAAGATTTTTTCGTGAACAAACAAACAAATGGAATTTTTGTCAGTCCATTTAGATGGCATTTTTTTTGTAGTTTTGCACGAAGGATATCTCATTTTATGAAATTAAAAATAATTTGGATTTTTTTATTAGCCAATGTAACGGTCTCCTATGCCCAAGATGACGCTCTGAATAAATTTGTTCAAGATGTATATAATACGATTGTAAATAATAATTATGAAGCATTCAAGATTTATACAGTAAGTAAAACCGATTACCCGGAATTAAATAGTAAACAAATTTTTAAAGATGAAACGACAAGAAAAAATTATTTGAGTAATCAAGAAAAAGTAGTCTCAAATCACCAAACATCGATGAAGTTTTACTTTGAGAAAGTTCAAAAAAATGCAAAAAATGCAGGTATTCAATGGTCAGATTGTAAATATACAGGTTACAGAGTGATAAAAAAAACCCCTATCAAAAGTAGTCATAAATATGACATTGCATTGCAATTTGTTTATAAATCGGTTGGGAATTATGAAATTCATTTGAACGATTGTTACCAACTAAAAAAGGGATGGGTGATATGGAAATTGATTGGTGGACCATGGTAAAACTTTTTGTTTCATTTTTACGTATTATAAATAAAACCCATAGATTATGTTAGTACAATTATTTGCTCAGAAGCCCTTGCTACTTTCAGCTGACCACTCTTACCAAGAAGCGTTGGAATGGTCAAAAGAACATTACCTACGTTATGTTCCCGTGCTAAATGGTTCGTACTTGATGGACTATTTAAATTTAGAAGCCTTACAATCCCAAGCTATATCCCCAAAAACACCTATTCAAGATTTACTAACCTTTTCGGGAGTGCCGCTTTTTATTTATGCTGATGAGCATATCTACGATGGGCTTCTCAAACTTCAGTATCAAGATACAATCGTAGTACTCAATTCGCAAGGGGAATATGCAGGTATAATCAGTATTCACCAAATCCCTGAAATCTTAAAACATTTACAATTACACAATTTTACAGGAGGAACATTAGTATTGACTATCGGATATAGGGATTACTGTTTATCAGAAATAGCAAGAATTGCAGAATCTTGTGATGCTAAAATCGTTTCTTTATTTTTATCACAACACCCTAACGAAAATAAATGGTATTTGAATTTAAAATTTAATACCGAAGATTTAAGTAGAATTGTCTCCGCTTATGAAAGATTTGGATACGAAATTGCTTACGTAAATCAAAAACAACTCACCCTTTCTGATACTTCCACAAATTATGACTCTTTAATGAAATACTTGGAAATTTAATTTTTTGTAATTTTGGAACACTTTTTGACAACTCTACAACGTAGTCGTTAGTTATGAAAAATATTTGGGCTTTAGTTTTTTATTTTTTTTGTGTTTTTATACATCATAGTTATGGACAAATAGATCCCAAGGCTGACAAAATCATAAAAAGTTCAAGAAAGAAAATCCATAGTTATAATGATATGACTTCCGATTTTATATGGACAATGGAAAATAAAGCCACTCAACAAGCCCCCTCCATAAAAAAAGGAAAAATTTATATTAAGAAAGATAAATACAAAATTATTTTCCCTGAGCGAGAAATGTTTTGTGATGGAAAGAATCTATGGGACTACCTCAAAAAAGAAAAGGAAGTAAACTTATCCAAAAACAATCCTAAAGAAGGCATGAATTTTCAAAAAATCTTTAAAATGTATGATGAAGGCATGAAAGTTCGGTATGACAACCTTGAAACGTTAAATGGTGTAGGTGTTCATAAGATGACCTTATTTCCTATACAGGAGAAAGAATTTTTTAAAGTAGAATTATGGATTGAAGATAAATCGGAAAATATACGCAAGATTAAAATCCACTATCGCAATGGAACTACGCATCAATTTGAAATGAATGCAATACAAATCAATACCAATTTAACCGATGATATGTTCATTTTTGATATGAACAAATATCCGGGAGTAGAATTAGTAGATTTAAGAGAGGAATAATTGATTGTAGATTTATTTACAATAATTTTGGTAATTTTTAGGGGCATATAGATTTTCTTTCAGGCTTATGGCCCTTTTCCAGTCGTTACAAGCTTCTTTCATTTTTCCCATTTCATAATGAATTACTCCACGGGTATTGTAAGTAATACCATCATTAGGATTTAAAGCTAAAGCTTTTTGACAATCTTTAATAGCATCTTGGTGCTTGCCCATTTTCAGAAGTACATAGGCACGATTAGTGTAGGCGACATAATAACTAGGATTGAGTTGAATAGCTTTTGAGAAATCATCATAAGCGGCTTGCCAATTTTGTAATTGTGTTTGTACAGTACCTCTTTGGTCATAAATAGTTGCTTCATTTGGTTTTAAGGCAATGGTTTTATTGTAGTTTTCTAATGCTTCTAAATATCTTTGTAGATAAGTTAAAGAAATAGCTTTTTCGTAATAAGCCTCTGAATTTAGGGGATTGATAGCAAGCGCTTCATCGTATTGAGCAATTGCTTTTTCATATTCTTCCATATCATGGTAAATAGTACCTTTAAGGACCCATGCTTCTTCGTATTTGGGTTCCATTTTTAAGCAAATATCTATAAAATACAAAGCGGAGTCATACATTTCGATGAGTTGGTAAGTCCAAGCTAAATTATAATAAGCATCCACAAAGGTAGTATCTAACTCTACAACCGTGGCGTAATGGTCTAAAGCTTTATTAAAGTTCTTTGTAGTTAAATAAACATTAGCTTTTGAGAAATAAGCAATTGGAGAAAGGGGATTAAGTTTTAGAGCTTTATCAGCATCGGCAATAGCATTTTTGTGGTCTCCTAATAAAAAATTTACACTACTTCTCAAGGACCAAGCCTCAGGACGTTGGGGATCTATTTGTATAGCTTTAGTAAAATATTCATAAGCTTTTTTTAGGCTATCCGCTTCATAAGCATCTTTTCCTCTTACCAAATAGTCATGGTAATCTTGAGCATATAACACACCAAAAAAGAAAAGGGTAATATTACTTATGAAACGAAACATATTTTAAGATTGTACTTTTTGAAGAGTTCTCTTAATCTGTTTGATATGGTGTTTCGTATGCAATATAAAAAAGTCTAACATATCCTCGATGGTCATATAGCCAGTGATGGGATGTTTGAAAAAAGCTTTATGATAAGAACCTTCTGGAACTTTTTCAATGACCTTCCAAAGTTCTTTGCGGGTCATATCCCAAATCATATTAAGATCAGAAAAAGTTTTAGGTGCCGGGATTTGCGTTACGGTTTTTGGTGCTTTAAATTTTAATGGTAGTTTTAAGGCAATTTTCAATAAAATCGTTTTAATTTTACTTTTAAAATTTACAGGCTTGGCTTGGTCTGCTTTTTCTATTTTATTTCGTATATAACCGATAGATAACTGCTCAATAACCATCAAATGATTGCATATCTCTAAAACAGACCATTCATTTTCAGAGGGTTTTTTTTTGAGAATATCGTTTTCTTTACCTTCTGTTAATTTGAGAATATCTTTTCTTAAACTCTCTAAAGTTTCAAATTGTGCTTTCCATTGAGTAGGATTTGCCATATAAAAAACAAAATTACATTTTTTCTAATTAAAACCGATTAGTAATAAGTCATTTTTATTAGTGATATAACTAAAAATTTTTGATGAAAGCGGAACGAAGAAAGTGCTTTTCTACATCAAAAGTAGATTTTTTACCTATATTATCCCAATTTTCTTGGAGCCATTTGTCTGCGATTTCTCTTCCTTTATCTCTTAATTTACATAAGAATTGCCAATTAGTATTCATTTTAGAGGATTGAGAAAGTTCTTTTACTGCCTCATAAGCAGAAATGGAATGAATAAAAATTTCTTTATTGTTTTTACCCGGTAATTGCACACCATTCTGAATTAAGTAATTTCGGTAGTGAATAAGTTTGATTTCATTAATCATACTTGAATTAAACGAAATTTCGTTGACTCTATCAGCAATATCACGAGCAGTACAAGGAACGTTATCAATATTTACCGAGTTAATTTTTACGAGCAGAATATCACTTACGGGGGTCTCTTCAATTAAAGGAAACATAGGAGGGTTACCCATGTAACCACCGTCCCAGTAGTATTCTCCATCAATTTCAACTGCTTGAAATAGGTAAGGTAAACAAGTAGAAGCTAAAAGTACATCAACTGTAATTTCTTCATTATGAAATACTTTGGCTGAGTTTGTTTTTACATTGGTTGCACAGATAAAAAGTTTCTTTTTATTGTATTTACGGAGTTCTTCAAAGTTTACAATATCTTCGAGAATATCTCTCAAGGGATTAATATTAAAAGGGTTAAACATATAAGGAGAAAAATATTGTATCAAGGTATTGAACCACAAATAACCGGGAGATGTAAACATATTGCCGGATTTATCAAAGAGGATTGGTTCAAATAAAACAGAGCCATATTTAGAAATATTTTTCCATAATTGAAAAAGAAGTTCTTTTGCTTTTTCGGGGCCTCCGATATGTAAACCATAAGCGGTTACCACAGCATTGACAGCGCCTGCACTAGTGCCACAAATTCCCTCAGCTATCAAATTATCCTCCTCTAAAAGCCTATCTAAAACCCCCCATGTAAATGCTCCATGAGACCCTCCCCCTTGAAGAGCAAGTCCTATTTTTTTGATTTCGTTCATACTTGCTTGTTTAGTTACTTGTATAACACAAATTTTTTTACAAAGGTCTATAATTTCTTTTAAAAAAACAAATTTCTATTTTTGCGTAGTGAATTTAGAAAATATTTTAAATTTTCGGCGGTTAAATCAAATAACCCAAGACCAAAAATCTGCTAGGAGTGACTTCCAAAGAGATTTTGATAGATTGATTTTTTCGTCTCCATTTAGGCGTTTACAAAATAAAACACAAGTTTTTCCCTTACCAGGGTCTGTTTTTGTGCATAACCGCTTAACTCATTCATTAGAGGTCTCTACTGTGGGGCGTTCCTTAGCTTCATTATGTTCTTGGGAATTTATTCCCGAAGGAAAAAATGGTTTTGAAAATGCCATGGACTGGGGCAATGCTGTTGCCGCCGCTAGTTTAGCCCATGATATCGGAAATCCCCCTTTCGGACACTCCGGTGAAGCCGCTATCGCTAACTTCTTCCAAAAAAATGCTCAACAAACTTGGTTTGAAAGTCTTTCCCAAAAACAAAAAAATGACTTTTTACTGTATGATGGTAACGCAAATACTTTTAGGGTACTTACTCATTCTTATCCCACCAAAAGACCCTATGGCTTCGGACTTACATATACTGTCCTTGCTTCTATTGTAAAATACCCTTGGGCTTCTGTAGAAACCAATCAACATAAATTCGGTTTCTTTCAAGCCGAAAAAGAAATTTTTTATCAACTCTTCCAAAATCATCATTTAATTGATAAGATGAAAAAATTTTTCCGTCATCCCTTTGTTTATCTTCTAGAAGCCGCTGACGATATTTGCTATACCATTATAGATTTAGAAGATGCTCACAAACTGAATATCGTAAATACTCAAATAGTTCAAGAATGGTTTTTAGAACTTTTAGAAGATTCTCTCAAACAAGATGCGTTCTTTGAACTTGATTTAATACAGGATAATAACGAAAAAATAGCTTTCTTACGTGGCAGAGTTATCCATCAACTCATTTTAGACTGCAAAGAGGTCTTTTGCGAAAATAAAAATAAATTATTAAGCGGGGAAAAAATACCATGCTTAATGGAACAGCTTCCCCCTAAACGGCAAAAAATAATTAACGAAATTAAACTTTTTAGCCAAAAAGATATTTATAATGATCGCCGAGTTATTGAGATTGAAATCGCAGGAAAAAAAATTCTCGGAGGATTGTTAGAAGAACTTATAGAAGGTTGGTTTACACATGAAGCCAATCCTAAAGACCGATTTGCACAAAAGATAGTAAATCTAATTCCTAAACAATTTCAAGTAGGCAAAGAAACTTCTAACTACGATAAAATATTACATATCGTAGATTTTATTTCAGGGATGACCGATTTATTTGCGGTAGAACTTTTCCAAAAATTAAAAGGTTATATATTTCCTAAATTTTCGTGAAAAAAGAAAGCATAGTATTAATATGGATTTTTTTATGCTTTTTATATCTATTGAATGATGCCTACTTTCGTAAATTAGAAATAGGATTTTATACGAATTATTGGAATGATTTGATTGCTTTACCCTGGGTTTTTGCAAGCATTACACTGATTTACCGATATATGTTAAAAGTAAAATTGTATTACGTAACGGGATATCAGATTTATTATACTTTATTAAGTTTTTCTGTAATTTTTGAGGGGATATTACCTATTTGTTTTCCAGAACGATATTATGCGGATATTTATGATGTAGTAATGTACACAATCGGGAGTTGCATATGGGGATTTATCAGGAAAAAGATATGAATAAAAACTAAAGCGGTAAGCCGGGTTCTGTATTAGGTTATCATTTATCTAAAATGCTTTTTACAAATACATTTTAAGCGACCTACCCACTGGCATCAGGCGAGCTACCTTCAAGCGCCAGCCTATTTGGTCTTGCGGCTTCTGAGGTTTGCCCTGTAAGTTAGTCACCTAACCTACACGTGGTCTCTTACACCACGATTTCACCCTTACCTATTCTTCATAGGCGGTATGTTTCTGTTGCACTGTCTGTTACTTAACATTGCTGATAAGCACCTTGCCGTTAGCAAGCAGAATGCTCTACGCCGCCCGGACTTTCCTCTGATAGTTCTATCTACCAGCGATAACCCCGCTTTAGTACCACAAAATTATAAAACAATACAATTCATAACCATTAAAATTGCTAAACTAATATTTTTTATTTCTATGATTTATCCGCGTAGCAGTTTGGTATTTAGAAACAGGACTTAAATTATCCATACCTTTTATTTGTATAATCTTGTGCTCGGTTTTAAGTTCGTCTTTTAAAACTTCAAGGTTTTCTAAAACCGTGTGGTCAATAATTTGCGTATTTTTGAAATTAAGCTCAATAATAGAATGATGCGGTATTTTTTTGAGTTGCGATTTGAGTATGAGGAAATTCGTAAAAACTAATGCTCTTCTAATGTAAATAATGTAAGAACCATTACCGTTATCCACTATTCTAAACCGCAAAGAAATCAAATCTTTTAAACGAGTTTTTCCTTCGTACATATCTAATAACAGGTTAATGATTGTCCCACAAAATACACCAATAAGTAAATCCGTGGCAACAGTAATGATAGTAGTGGAAAGAAAAATGAGTAATTGCCCTTTACCAATTTTGTAAGCATGAAAAAAATGTTCGGGAGCAGTTAATCGGTAGCCTGTATAGATGAGCAATGCGGCTAATGCAGCAGTAGGGATGCGATGAATAATATTTGGAAAGAAAATCACAAATATCAACATAAAAAAACCATGAAAGAAATTCGCCCAGCGAGTTCTTGCACCAGCACTCACATTAGCAGACGAACGAACAATCTCCGCTATCATCGGAATACCACCAATCATTCCAGCAATAATATTACCTAATCCAATTGCTTTTAAATCTTTATTCAGATTAGAATGCCTGCGGTAGAGGTCTAATTTATCTATCGCCATAGCGGCTAACATAGACTCCAAACCTTGTACGAAGGTAATAGTAAAAACAATAATCCAGAAACTTCCTGTTGCAATTTGTGACCAATTGGGATAAGTAATCGCCTCTACCAAATTATCAGGAATATTGATTAAATCTCTTTGCCCTAAATGGTATTGGCTCCCAAAAATAACAACTTCATGTTCATGTTCTAAATCTAATAACCAACTTGCGAGTAACGCTAAAATAATAACTATCATAGGTGCAGGAACTTGTTTCAGTATAGGATTTTTAGTAATATTGAAATAAATAACAACTAACAACGAACCGAAACCAATCAGAGCAATTGGTAGGTTCATGGATAAAATAGAATGGGGTATTTCTAATAATAAATGAAGAGGTTCCGAACCTTCGGGTTTAACGCCTAACGCGACATGGATTTGTTTGGAGATAATGATAATTCCTATTGCCGCCATCATACCATGAATTACTGACGAAGGAAAGAAATCCCCTAAAACACCTGCACCAATGAAACCGAATAAAATCAGGAGTAACCCACTTACTACTACTGCCGCTAACATAGCTTGATAGCCAAGGATAGGGTCTCCTTTACCTAACGTTTCTACTGCTCCTAAAATAACGACAATTAAACCTGCGGCTGGTCCCATAATAGTTAAATGGGAACCACTGAAAAACGATACTATCATACCCCCCACAATAGCCGAGAAAATTCCCGCCGTTACAGGAACACCACTCGCAAGCGATATCCCTAAACATAAAGGCAATGCTATCAAAAAAATAATAAAACCACTCTTTACATCGTATTTCCAATACTTAATTAACCCACTAAAATCACTCTTAGGAGAGGCTGTCCATTTTACATGTAATTCCTTGTCTATTAAAGTAGGATACGTCATAAATGACTCTTTTTTATATCCTGCCGCCCATTTTGATTGATTATCTTCCATATCTTTCTCCTGTTTTTAATTGCTAATTTTTTTCTTTTCAATTTATAATGATAATGTAAACTTATTTGTAACGTATGATTTATTTCTTCATGAATACCATCGGCTTTCGCAATTATCTGGTTGAGATACCCTAAACGAATTATTGTATGATTACGAATAGTCCACCCTATTGCAGCATACAAACGGTTTTGGTCTAATAAATTTTTTTCTACATTCTTTGCGAAATTTATGAAAATTTCATCGTATAAACTAAAAAAAATTTTGAATTTCTCTGCAGTATAAATTGTTTTCTCTAACCATAATTGGTAACGAAATCTATTAAGATATCTCCAAGAAGATATAGTTTGTAACCAACGCTGTTCAAAACGGTAACGATGTTTGAAGTTCCATTTATGGATTTCTTGGTTTAATAATGCTTGTTGCCATAAACGATGTTCTAAAAACATTGTTGGGATAGGTTGTTTACCATAGGGATAAGTAAGAACATGCCCGTAACCCAATGTAATGGATAGTGAAGGATTGAACGTATAAATAATCCCTAAACGAGTTAAAGATTGTTGCCAATTACGAATAATATCATTTCTACGCCATTGGTATTCACTATGCAACCCTATTTTATTCGTCAAAAAATGGCTTCCAAAATACATATACCAACTATTATAATGATAGTCAACAACACGATTTTGGGCAGGTACAAGGCTGTAAAACATCAATCCAAGAAAATTAAGCATAGCGATACGGTAATTCATGGTAATTTTTGATATGAGGTCCTAAGAAAAGTAATGAATAAATCCGAATTAAAGCAATTCCAATAAATACAAAGTTTAAAGAGCTTATAAATGCGAGATACAATTCATATTCACGGATATGACTAAAAATTAAATCCTCTCCAATAAAAGAAGGCGAAATGGGAAAACCCATCATTGTTATACAAGCAATAAAAAATATGATGGCTTGGACGGGGTGTTCATACGAGTGCCCTAAATAATTTTTTAAATAAAAATATTCCTTTTCTCGTTTTTTGAGTTGTAATAAGCTCCATACACCTACTAATAAAGCCACGCAATGTCCACTCATGAAAATATAAAGTTCTTGGAGATTAAAGTTCTCCTGAAAAAGCGTAGAATAAGCAGTAAATAAATGCGAAAAAAATACATTTACATATGCTACAATAGGGTCTTCTTTTTCAGCATAAGATTTTAGTACTGCTAGAAAACCAAACGATAAAAGTAGACTCATAATAATTTCTTTACTTAATCCTAAAATTTTGGGGTTGTCATAAAAACTAATAACCGCAATACTAATAATTATAGTAAGCAATAAACTGATTTTCAGATTGATAAACTTAAAGAATCTACCAATTCTTTTAGCGGGGTAGAATATAAGCTTTCTTAATGCATATTCTAAAAACCACTCTTTTAAAGAAATCCAAAATATTGTATAATGAATTTTTTCGCCTAATGAAAATTTAAAAGGGTTATTTTGTTTATGGAATTGGTAAAACTGTTCACGAATTAAGTAATTAACAACTGAGGGCGTAATTAGTAATTGATAAGTACGTAGAAAAGCATTACCGATAAAATGAACTAAAACCCAGTTTTCTAGACCTATCGCTAGTTCTATGAACATCAAACCGATTTGGGTTATGGAAGCATAAGCAATTTGGCTTTTGACATTGGATTGAACGCGTGCTATAAAGAAACTAATTCCTGCGGTCATAAAACCGACTAATGCAATAAGTATTCTAGCTAAATCTTGGGCTTCCCAGAAGGGTTTAGTTCTTAATAACAAAAATACCCCCATGTGAATAGACAAGGCACCATAAAAAATAGCACTAGAGGGAGTAGGTCCTTCCATAGCCCTTGGCATCCAATAACTAAAAGGTACTTGTGCAGATTTCACGCTTGCCGCTAATAGTAACATGCTGGCAATAAACAGACCTATCACGCTGTGGTCTAATAATTTTTCGTGTACCAAATCTAAATTGTAAAGTTTAAAAAAGGTGATATTTTCGTGCCATAGGTGATGGCTCGCCCACATCGCCAATAATAAACCGATATCCCCTAACCGATAAACCGCAAAAACTTGATTAGCATTGTTGATGGGTAAATACCTATGCCTGTAAAAAGCAATCAAGAAAAAGGATGATACACCCAAAAACTCCCAACCAACATACAAAGTCTCGAAATTCCCTGCAATCACTACTAAATTATACCCTAAAATAAAGGCTGTTAAAGTAACAAAGAACCGCTTAAAACCTATTTCTCGATGCATGTAAACACTGCTATACCGAACGATTAACCATATCAATAAACTTCCTATCCATAAAAAAATAAAGCTGTTCTTGTCTAATATAAAATCAATAATAAAAGCGTAATCATTACTTTGATAGAATTCAAATTCCTTAAAATTCAAAGGTATACCACCATTGGTAATCCATATTCCTGAAAGTAGTATAGTTAATATAAAGTTGCTAATTGCTAGGGCATTGATAGTGAATAAAATTTGTTTTTCTTGTTTTTCCTTTTGAAAAATTATGATACCGAACGTTATCAAAGGAAAAAACCAAAGAAAATTAATCATGGAGTTAAGGTCCCAATTCATAATTTAAACACTTTGATAGACAGGTAAATTATCAATTTCTTGGCGGAAAATTTTCTCGTAATCAGTATCTTTTAAAGCTAAGAAAGGTAGTTCAGTAACTTCATATATTATAAATTGTTGATTTTGATAGCGATAAAATTGTTTTTGTGTAGGATGGTAAACCATAAGGTGTATCCATTCATTTAGGTACCATTCATGGGTTTGGGGGTTATCGGATAATACTTTTTGTACCACATCAGGGAAATGTTCCACAATCATGCAAAGCCTTAGAGGGTCATGAATTTCTACCATTTGGTAGGGTAAACCTGTTCTTAAATCTCCATAAGCACCATTAGCTACGCCAATTAAGCCCATCACATTATGAGGTAATTTGGTACCTGCACCGAGTTTTTGTCTATCCATTCTTGAAAAATAGTATTCTAAATTGATACCACCACAAACAGGAGTTACAGCGTTTAAGATTTTGGTTAGATAAATGCCATCGGGGTCTAATTTGTAGTTATATGAGTTAAGGAAAGCTCTACGGTCTAGGAATAAGTGTTCAGTTAGAGTACGGTTTCCTATGATACAAAGCGCGTTAGTTGCGTGATTATATTCAGGACGAGGCTCAAATAAAGACCACGCACGTTTTTTTACTCTTTCATGAATAGCTTTTAAAGTTCCTTTATGGTTCATGTTATCAAATCGGCGGGAACGTTCAAAAGCGTTCCAATCAGTTGCTAAATCAAAAGTAATTAAATTTTGTTGGTGAAGTTTAAGATTTTCTGGCGTGAGGCTATCTACATCAAAAAAATCAATGGTATCTTTGGTAGTATCGTGTAGCCCTGCTAAAAATTGGGTAGTTTCAGGGATAATAATATGATGTTCACGTAAGATTTCTCGGACCTTGGGATGATTAAGCATGAAAGCGGCTACTCTTGCATTTACGGAGCCGGGTCTTCCGGAGCAAGCACCACAATCGTATCCCGCATAATAACTATTATTTACGCTACTTGCACCGTGTCCTATGATGTACACAATCTCTCCGAAGTTTTGTTGTAACCCAATACTTTTTAATAGCCCCAGCATTCTTTCAGCCATCTCAGAGACTGTAAAACCTACTTGTAAACCATTGATTTTTTCCTCAGGATTTTGATTTTCTATACTTAACTTTACTTGGCTGTCCATATAATGACTTGAAGCGATACAAATAGGAGTTTCAGAGGGAAAAAAAATGGATTTGATTAAATCCCATACGGTATAAATTCCAATTGTTTGAGAGGTTATAGCGCCTCCTAATAAACTGAGTGTATTCTTTTTTAAGTGAAGGTCATTACGGTGATGTTTAACGGCTTCACATTCCTTGATGATATGCTGAGGTTGGACAGGAGGAGGACAGGACTTGGTATAAAATTTTGCTTCATAAGGCTGAAAATAAAATTCTACATTGAAAAAACCAGCTGTTCCGTAAGTTTCAAACGCAGGATTAAGTTTTTCTAAATATCTCCTAAAAGAGCAATATCGATCATCAATACAGAAAATAGCTTGAAATTTCTTATGCGTAGTGGAAAGTTCCGTAGTGCTATCATAGGACTTTAAAATACCATTTAAGATTTGTTCGTAATAAGAGAATTCAAAGGCTTCTTGCCATAAAGCTAAAACTTCATAAATTTCTTGAGATGTTACATTTTCAAATAAATCATACTGAAAATTAGAGGGTATAAGTTCTGATAATGGTTTCCAAGAGGTATTACCATAATGATTGTCTAAAAAATCTATTTCTAATAACAGTTCAAACAGGATAAATCCTTTTAAAGTAATATTTCTTTTATCGAGCAAAAAATGGGGATTATGCTCTAAAACGGAAACCATTCCGATCCAACCGGGGTGATTGAATTGCTGGTCAAATAAATATTTCTCGTACCATCTTTCATCACCTACTACAATTTGAAGTAAATCTTTTAAGTTTGTATTTTCAAGGTTATTTAATAGATTTTGAACTCTTTTGCTTTTGAAAATAGGTATAAAACTGTTCTTTTGTACATATTGAACGGATTCAATAAAACAAGAGATATTATCAGGGAAATGGTGTTGACTAACTCCTTGGTCTAAATAACTACTTATCGTAGCAAATAGAATAGGATGAATGCTTTTATCGGGATTTTTTCCTAAAACCGATTTCCAATAATTTCGTAGTTTTCCAATACGTGCTTGTAAATCAATAGAATAAGAACCCTGTGTTAATTTCACTAACCATCTTGCAATGTTTTCCTTTCCTTTACGATGACCAATTACTTTATTAAGAATATCTACATGAATTTTTCCTTCGTAATATAATTGTCTATATTCATGAAGTTGTAAGTAGACTTTGTACCCAAATATTTGCGATGCTTCTCTTATTCCATCATAAAAAGGCTTATGCTGAAATGCGTGTAATGTATTATGATGCACAAAGTCCTTTAAAGGATTTTGTGAAGGTAAATAATGTTTTAGATGCTCAAGGGTATGTTGTTCGTTAAAAGAATGATTTTCCATAAAAATTTCAATGATTGAAGATTGAATAAATTTTTGATAAACAAAAATTTTAATAATGAAGAGTAACTTCGTCAGAAATTAAAAATTGTTTTGAATTAAAATCTTAAATGAAATGAAACAAAATAATCAATTTCTATTACAGCAGTGAAGAATGTGAATGCTAATGCTATAAATAAGTGCCTTATAAAAAAATAGACTGAATAGTTCTCGTTTAGTTAAATTAATGAGATGGTAATAACTATAAGCATGGAAACAGGTCAAAAAATGTTTGGAAAAATGGTTTTTGTTTTCTGTATCTTTTTCGTCTACTTCCTTTTCTTCTTTTTCTTTATTAGGAGTAGGAAATTCTTCAGCAGGCAATGATAAAGGAGGATAAGAATTAGTTTGAGGTTTAATAGTCAGTTCACAAATTGGAGAGACATGTAATTTAGTGATATGCCCTTTTGCATGCATAAGAAAGTTAACTAAATGAAAAGCAATAAAGAGCAAAGTTACTTTTAGCATATCACTTTTTAATCAATTCAAGCTACAAAGATACGATATTTTTGAAATAAAAAAATAATTTAATCCTAAGATTTATTTTTTTTCTATTTTTACTTTTTTTGAGTTCATTTGGTTTAATTATTTGAAAATCAAATTGTTAAGCTATACTAAATTGTAAAGTTATCTAAACTCTACGTATTTAAAATAAAAAAGCGGCTCTTCATGGCTTTATTGTTTAAGATTATTTTTTGTTAAGTACTTATGGGGTTCCTTCAAAAACTCTTCCTTACAGTGTTCTGCACAAAAGAAATAAGTTTTACCATCATATTCCGCTGTATAAGTACTATCGGATACCTCCATACCACATATTAAATCTTTTCCTAATACTTTTTCTGCGTTAGTAGCATGGTTCATATGTGAACTATGATTGCTCTGACAAGCACAAAATAACGACACCATTAAAGTAATAACAAATAACTTCATTTGTAATATCTGTGCAACAAAGTTACGATATTTATGTTATAAAAACAACATTTTGTAAAAAAAATCTAATCTAAAAAGTTAATTTATTTAGTTAAAATTTATTTTAAAAATTTAAAAAATTATGATTCTAATTTATAGATTTGTTATTTAGTTAGATTATATAATCAAAGTTCCTGCGATGTGGTCATGCAAACCTTGTTTTCTCATTAAAGAATATCATTAAAAATCGAATACACAGAATTAGCGATGACAAAATTTTTCCAAATAATCTACCCGTAGCTTTTCTAAATGAAATTTTATTACCCTCTAAATCAACCACTTTAAGTCCTAATACCATTTTACCGCCAATTCTCTCCAAAAATTAGCATACTAAAATGTTTTCTGAATATTTTCTTCCATAATTACAAATACAATTATTAATGACAAGCCTCTTACAATGATTTATCAAAGCTATACAATTCAATTTTAATTATTATATTACCTACACTGGTCATGCCTATGTAATTTATGTAATTAAAGTTACGTTATTAGAGCAAAAATAAAAAAATTACAAAAAACATTTTCCCTCACCCCTATAAGTTAATATTTCATCTATAATTGTTTGATTATCAAATACAAAAATTTTATTAAAACGTTCACAAAGTTCACCTGCCTTGGCATGACGTAAGAAAATACAATCCCCTATTTTTAAAGAATTTTTTGAATAAAATGGAGTTTGCACTTCTCCGAAACCTTCTTCTTTTATGAACTGAACATCATGAGGAAAGAAAATTTTGGGTTGTTTCTCTATACCAATAGCCCCTGATGCGATATATCCCCCACCAGCACAAGTATATATATTAGGTTCGGGATTTCTTGTGATTTCTATTCCAAAAAATAAAGATGGTTCATGACAAAAGTCTGAATACATATCAAACAAACCACTAGAATACAACCCTGAACCCACAGTAACCTCATTGATATAAGGCTCTTGCAAGGTTTTTTCTATACTTCCCGTTCCACCACCATTCACAATAGAAAGTGTAAAACCCTCTTTTTGTATCCATTCATACATAGTCCTACGATGCTTTGCTAATCTTAGGACAGATATTTTTTTTAGCCATGGTACAACCAAACGTTTTAAGAAATTAGGTTGTTTTTCACCAAGCCCCGCAATCTGTGCCTCATAGCCCATAATCCCTTTTAAATCAATAAAATTCAAAGTTCTAATCAAATTTAAGCGTTGTTTCAAGTCTTCTAAATTCCTGATAGAAGAACGTTTGACACCAAACCATATCCACCCAAAATCTGTCGACATATCCAAATCTAAGCATATAGGAACTTTAATTTCATATCTTCTACCTAAATCGTTTAAAATTTCTAAATGATATGGTAAATCGACCATAAAAACAATGTTCTTACCGTTTTTAATTTGTAGAATTAGCGGTTTTAGAGCCTCATAAAAAGTAAAAGGATAACCTATGAGTAAATTGTCAAAACCGTTTTCGGAAAGCCAAAGGGTTTCTTCGGGGTGATAAGTCATAAGTCCTTGATATTGAGAATTTTGTTGTAAAACATAATTTAAGACCCATCGGCAACGAACGGACTTGGAAGCAATTCTAATCGCAACATTTCTTGCTCTAACCGCAATATCTTGAACATTTTTTTGTAAAGCAGGTAAATACAAAGCGGCAAATGGACGTGGTATCTCTGAAAAAATAGTATTTAATTGCTGATAATCCATACGCAAAAATAATCAGATTCGAACAAAAAAAGAATTTGGATTGTTTATGAATTATTGATAACTTTGTAAAAAATTTCATTATAATGGTAAAAACAGAAGTGTTCACAGATTATAAGGTCAAAGATATGTCTTTGGCAGAATGGGGCAGAAAAGAAATACGTTTAGCAGAAGCTGAAATGCCGGGTTTAATGGCAATACGTGCAGAATACGCGCCCTCACAACCTTTAAAAGGAGCTAGAATAGCAGGTTGTCTTCATATGACAATACAAACTGCGGTGCTCATTGAAACCTTAGTAGCCTTAGGTGCAGAAGTTCGTTGGTCTTCTTGCAATATTTTTTCAACACAAGACCACGCCGCCGCCGCTATTGCCGCCGCAGGTATTCCCGTCTTCGCCTGGAAAGGAATGACCGAAGAAGAATACACTTGGTGTATAGAACAAACTTTGTTCTTCGGTAGCCCTGATAGACCGCTCAACATGATTTTAGATGACGGTGGTGACCTCACCAATTTGGTCCTAGATAAATATCCTCATTTAGCAAAAGGTATTAAAGGAGTTTCCGAAGAAACTACTACCGGTGTATTGAGATTATATGAAAGAATGAAAGCAGGTACCCTACCCTTCCCTGCTATTAACGTTAACGACTCAGTAACAAAATCAAAATTTGATAACAAATACGGTTGTAGAGAATCATTAGTAGATGGGATTCGCAGGGCTACGGATATTATGATTGCAGGAAAAGTAGCAATTGTTGCGGGATATGGAGATGTAGGAAAAGGTTCTGCACAATCCTTAAAAGCGGCTGGAGCAAGGGTGTATGTAACTGAAATAGACCCTATCTGCGCTTTACAAGCCCTTATGGAAGGTTTTGAAGTACGTAAAATGGATAACATCGTCCATTTAGCAGATATCATCGTAACCGCAACCGGTAATTTTAATGTTGTAACCGATAGACACTTCAAAAAAATGAAAGATAAAGTTATCCTCTGTAATATCGGCCACTTTGATAACGAAATTAACATGGCTTGGCTTAACCAAAATTATGGACATACCAAAATAAATATTAAACCTCAGGTGGATATGTACAACGTAGAAGGTAACGATATCATTGTGCTTGCAGAAGGTAGATTAGTGAATTTAGGTTGTGCAACAGGGCATCCTTCCTTTGTAATGTCTAACTCTTTCTCTAATCAGACACTCGCTCAAATAGAATTATGGAATCATGCAGATAAATATAAAAACGAAGTTTATACTTTACCCAAACATCTTGATGAGAAAGTTGCCGCTCTGCATTTAGCCAAATTAGGCGCTGAACTTGAAGAACTTACAGATGAACAAGCAGAGTATATTAAAGTCCCGAAAAACGGTCCATTCAAACCTGATTATTATAGATACTAGAAATTTAAGGCTACCCAAAAGGTAGCCTCCCTTTTTTTATAAGGGTAATCTTTCCCAAGCCCAAAATAAACTTATACTAAATGTTAAAATATAAACAATTTTTTTAATGAGATAAGGATACTTTATCCATGTATTGAAAACCAAAATAATAGAAATCCAAAAAATTTGGGCAATTTCTAAACCGACATTAAACGGAAGCAGGGTGTTCATTACGCTCCACTCTATCCCTTCTAAAAGGCTTTTTAGTAAACCAGAAAATCCATAACCATGAATCAGCCCGAAAATAACTACCATTCCATACATACTCCTATAAAATTTCCATTCAAAAAAGTTTAAAACCGCTGTTAAAGCGATTGTAAGAGCAATTAAAAATTCAATCCAACTCGTTAATTCTGTTTGTGGGTTTGTAAAAACTGCTATCGCTAATGTGATAGAATGCCCCACTGTAAAAGCAGTTGCTAAAAAAAATAATTTCTTCCAATCCTGTATCGAATAGGGTAAAGCCAGCATCAAAATAAAAAAGATATGGTCTGGAGTATTAATATCTAATAAGTGTTCAAAACCAAGTCGTAAATACACACTAAATTCTTGCATAACTCACAAAATTAAAATATAATGTCAATTTTTTTAGATATCATTATTAGGAACCTTTCTAAAATTTGTAAAAATAAACAGAGGTAACCATTAAGCTACCCCTGCTTAAATTATAAAATAGTAAAGAAGTAAATTATTGTTTTACGAATTTACCTACCAAATTTAAACTTTCATTTTGTATTTTGTAGGTATAGTATCCCGCTGGAAAATTAATTAAAGAAACTTGCGTTTGATTTTCAAAAGCGGTCTCATAAACTAATTTACCTGCTACATCGTAGATTTGGAGTTGCGCGGAAGTACCTGACAACATAAAATGAATGTTATCTTGGGCAGGGTTTGGATAAACCATTAAAGGTGTATTAGAAGGTTGAACAAAAACCTCTACGATAGAAGAATAATGCGTAGCACCGTTTAAATCTACTTGTTCTAAACGATAGTAATTTCTTCCGAAAGAAGGTTTTTCATCAACAAATTGATATTGATAAATTTCATTGGTAGTACCCTTACCATTTACTTTACCTATATTTTCAAAACGGACACCGTCCAAACTTCTTTGTATATTGAAGTGACTATTGAGCAATTCAGAGGCAGTAGCCCAGTTTAATTGAACTTGTAAGTTAGGTAATAAGAGCCCTGAAAAATCTAACCATTCAACGGGGAGCGTAGTAGAGACTGCTATACCAAAATCGGAGAAGGAAGTTAGACCATTTCGGGAGGAGATTAAAGTTGCGGCGTTGGTACAACCTGCGGGAGTTCCGGGTTTTTTCCATGTACTTGAAACATCATTTCTTTTTACAACGATACAATTAGAAGCGGCATTTGAAGAACCATTCAAATTTAAAGTAATGTCGTAAGAACCTGAAAAAGTACCGGAGGCAGGCTCAATAGTCCAGATACCACCATCTGCCATAGTAGTGTAATGATAGAATGCTTCAATTAAATTAGGGGGAGTGCCTCCGATAGTAGTACTGAAAGACGCATCTAATTCATTGATTCCCAGTGGAGAAGCACCAAAAGTTATTGTCGCTAATTGATAATGCATATTAGAACCTACAGGGAAGTCATAAATTTGCCCATTAATCACCTCTCTTCTTAATTTTCCTACAACATAACGATTGGCATTATAATTTTGGATACCTCCTGTAACAGGGTTAGGATCAAATGGCATAATGTCTAAATAATTTGTTCCGTTATTGAACACTTTACCATTCTCAAAGCGGAAAAACTCTTGCACTTGCGTAATTTGGTTTAAAGTAAGACCATTTGCATTATCTAAAACTATTCTACCGAAGGTTTCTGGTTGTGCGGCATTGATATTTTGCATAGCAGAACCCACAAAATGCACACGGCTTCTTAAACCTTCATCAAAAGCGGCATTACTTGCATTGTTCGTCCAATTTCCTCTTAAAAGGATTAAACCATCAATAGATGCTGGATTACCATCGTTCATGTCTAATGTACCGCCATTGATGGTAAGGTTACCAAAAACCTCTAATGTATCCGCTAATTTGTCTATTTCTAAAATTCTACCGTTCAAAGTTAGATTATTACATTTGGCTACATAGCCATATTTGCCCGCATTAGGAGAAGTTCTATCTACGTGACAGTCGTTTAAAGCGGAAGGTGGTATAACTACATTCACACTCTGATTAGGGACTTGTAAATTATCCCAATTACGGCAATTGAACCAGTCTGTATTCACATTTCCTACCCATTGCCCATCAATCGCAAAAGAAGTAACATTCAAATAATCTTTCGGGCAAGCACAACTATGAGCAATACAGTTAGGGTCATTCACATCGCCTACACCTGCGTTGCCCCAGTCTACATAACTAGCATTACCGGGAGAATAAACCACCCAATTCGTTGCAAAATTAACTATATTAGAGAGTAAGACGTGCTGAGAGCCCGTTTTAGTAGAGAAATTGTATCGAGCACCATGAACTGCTGGTGAGGTTGCGGCTTGAATACTGAAACACTCAATATCAGGATGCTTACGAGAAATCCTTAAAGCTGATCCTGTCAAAGAAGTTAAGTCATCCGTAAATTCATACCATACTCCACCATCTTGAATTCCTGCAAGTACTCTACCAT
>CALLNY010000004.1 GCA_938005475.1 uncultured Bacteroidia bacterium
AACAGGGTCTGCAACCCAATACTCCTTTACACCATTCTCCTCATACAAACGAAACTTAATATTCAAATCTTTCTTAACACTACCCTCAGAAAGTATTTCCACAATCAAATCAGGTGCACCTATACAACCTCTCTCATCTAACTTACTTTTATCACATACCACACATATATCAGGCTGTACTACCGTATAAATTTCATTATTACTTTGCTCACTGAAAAAACCCAAAGTAACATTTTTATTTCTATCTATCAAACGTACATCAAAAGGCGAAGTAAACAAGCTACATTCACTTCTTTTTGTTTTCAAATAATTTCCAATTAACAAAGTATAATTAATTACGGTACTTTGATGTATTCTTTTTGGAGCGGGAGACATTAAAGAGATTTTCCCCTTAAACAACTCTACACGTTGCTCAAATTGCCATAGCAGATAGTCAGCATAAGTATACAATTTATTGAAATCTAACTGATTGATATTGGTAATGATGTTGTGCATAATTTCAATGGTTTAGGGAAGGACAATTTCTAGATTTTGTGTCCAGTTAGCTCTATCAGATGGAGAGAAAGCCCAGGGAGCACCGTTATTTTGTATATTATTAAACATTACATTGATACTTTCAGAAGCTTTGGACTCTTCCATAACTAAATATCTTCTTAAATCTATGATAATACTGACGGGGTCAATATTGACGGGGCAAGCTTCTACACAGGCATTGCAAGTAGTACAAGCCCATAATTCTTCCTCAGTGATATAATCTCGGAGTAAAGTTTTTCCATCATCTTTCCACTGACCGTTATTTTGGTCTAAAATTTTTCCTACCTGCTCTAAACGGTCTCGGGTTGCCATCATTATTTTGCGAGGAGAAAGTTTTTTACCAGTAAGATTTGCAGGACATACTGATGTACATCTTCCACATTCTGTACAAGTATACGCATTCAATAATTGAACCCAATTTAAATCGAAAACATCTTTAGCACCAAATTTTTGAGGTTGAGCATTTTCTTCAACAGGGATTGCAAAAGCGGCTTCAGGGTCCATCATCAATTTTACTTCTTTAGTTATCGCTTCGTTGTTATCTAATTGCCCTTTAGGTTGTAATTTTGAAAAATATACGTTTGGAAAAGCTAATATAATATGAAAATGTTTAGAATAAGGTAGATAATTCAGGAAAGCTAGGATTCCAAGGATATGAAACCACCATGCGGTTCTTTCCACTATAATTAAAGCCTCGTTTGATAAACCATTTAAAATTGGTGTTATCCATACGCTCACTGGGAACATCCCCGCTTGAATATAATGTTCTACATGGCGAGATTGTAAAATTTGATCAGATGCGTTCATAAATAATAAAGCAATCATTAAAACAATTTCTGTTATCAGAATAACAGAAGCATCTAACTGCGGAAAGCCCCTTAACTCATCCATTTTCAATCGTAATACAGGACCTTGGCGTCTTATCAAAAAGATAATACAAGCAACCGTCACTAATGCCATAAAAATTTCAAAAATACCAATCAAAACGTTGTAAGTATTACCTAAAAAAGAAGCTGTGATGCGATGTGTGCCCAATAGCCCATCCAAAACAATTTCTAGTACTTCTAAATTTATCAATAAGAAACCTGTATATACTGCTAAATGCAACAAGCCCGGTATAATTCTAACCATCATTTTAGATTGCCCAAAAGCTACTCTCAACATTAAATTTAAACGTTCGTTAGGATGGTCTTTTCTATTAATATCTCTTCCTAATAGTATGTTTCTACGAATAGAACGAACTTTCGTATAAAATAAGAAACCGGCTACTCCTAATGCTATGGCAAAAAATAACTGTGATATTATGTTCATATTACAAATATTATCAATAATTCTAACGCAAATCTAACGAAAAAAATTTTTATCCTAATTGAGAAAAATAAATAGGCATAGAAAAAGTTTTAGAATTATTCCAAAGCCTGTAAAACATTCTATATAACGAATCTCAGTTCTCGACCATATGTTAGCTACCATATCCCTATTGCGTAATTTGGGCTAAATTTTTTACCTTATATTACGGGATTCTTAACTAAATTCACTATTTTTACAGCATAAACAATGATTTTATTACACTATGAAACATAAAAACTTCAACGATGAATACTATAATGAAATAATTATATAAAGCTTTTCAGGTCCTCCTATTGGTTGATTGGTAATCATTACTTCTTGAATAACCATATTCATTTATATTATTATGCTTTTTTCAATCTACTTTGATGCGTTTCTTTAATTACCGCTTTCAGGTGGAAAGTATTTTTAGAGATACCTATCAAAAAAATTTATTCTCTAATCTTACGCATACCTATACCTACGAGAAGGTGATTGTAAAGGGTTTAAAAATTATCATACTGGTCTATGGAATAACTTACCAGTTTAAATATCAGAAAAAATAAGTTTAAAAATATTATATTATAAAATTTATTTTTCTATGGCTTTTAATTTAAAATTTTTTATAATGATTAGTTTTTTTGATGAAATAGATTTTATTTTATTAAATTTTGTTTGATGAATTGTTTTTTATAGACTTTATTTTTCAAAATACAATGAAAATTTTGTTTATTTAGGTTTTTGTTGGGAATTTATAAAAAATTTATTCATTGAAAATCAATTAATTACTTATATATTGTAAAAATATATTTCATTTTTTTTTGAAAAATCAGAGATTGAGTTTAATTTTGCGTCATAAATTTAAATATAATCAAAATGGCAAGTAAAGAAAATCTTGAGCAAATCGTAAAAGGGCATGTATTGTATGCAATGGGAGCAGGTTTAATACCAGTTCCTGGTTTAGATGTAACGGGTGTAACTCTGGTTCAGTTAGATATGCTAAAAAAAATAGCGCAAGAATATGAAGCAGACTTTTCTGAACATCAGTTGAAGGCGATTCTAGCAGCATTAGGAAGTAATATTTTCGCAAAAATTGGTGCAAATTCAGGTTGGCTTGTTCCTGCTTTTGGACAAACCGTAAGCCAATTGACTATGTCCGCTTTATCAGGTGCTTTAACTTATGCTATCTCGCAAGTTTATATTAAGTATCTAGAAGATGGCAAACTATTTGATTTTGATACCCAAAAATATAAAGATTTCTTCAATGAACAATTTGAGAAAGGCAAAGAATTCGTAAAAAATCTTGGTAAAAAAACAGAAACAGATAAAGACCCCGTAGAAAAATTAAAAGAATTATCAGACCTAAAAGAAAAAGGAGCTATCTCTGAAGAAGAATATAACAAAATGAAAGAAAAACTTTTCGCTTCACTTTGATTTTTTCATATTAAATAAATATTTTGAGTTCCTAAGTTTGAGAGGCTAAATTTACTTAGCCTCTTTTTGATTCTTAAACCGCAAATTCTTTATTGAAAATTAGGATTGGCATGCTCTACCTTTGCCGTTTAGTCGGATTAGACGAATGGTTTACTAAGTATGGCGTAAATTCCACGTTTTATACCATTACCAATAATAAGCTAACATTGATTGCTAATAATTTTTAGGAAACTTGAAACTTTTTTTGAGTTTCCATAGTTTTTTTTAAGTAGTTTTGCGTCAAATTTCATCATGAAAAAAACGGTTCTTTGGCTTATCTTATTGAGTACTTCTTTATACGCTCAAAATAAAATGTCTTTGCAACAGTGCATAGAATATGCATTAAAAAATCACCCCAATGTAACAAAAGCGGAATTAGAAAAACAAATTGCTAAGTACCAGATGCGTGAGACAATAGGCAAAGGTCTACCTCAGCTAAATGCAGATTTAGATGTTCGTCATTTCGTTGAGCTACCTGTTTCTTTGATTCCTGCCCAAATCTTCGGTGGGCCTCCTGGAAAATTTATACGTGTTCAATTTGGGACCCAAAATAATGCACAAGCAAATTTACAATTCTCTCAACTCATTTTTGATGGGCAGTATTTCGTTGGTATAGAAGCCTCTAAATTGTATTACCAACTTTTAGATAAACAAATCATAAAAACAAAAGAAGAACTAGCAGGTAACGTAGCAAAAGCTTACTATGCAGTTATCATCAATCAAAAAAGGTTAGATATACTCAAAATCAATCTTTCCGAGTTAGATTCTACTCTACAGATATTAAAAGCGCTTCGTAAAAATGGAATGGTCGAATCCATTGATGTTGATAGAGTACAGGTTACTTATAATAATCTGAAAACAGAACTTGAAAAAGCCAGAAAATTAGTAGAATTAAGTCTTAATTTGCTTAAATTCCAAATGGGAATGGATTTAAAACAATCATTAGAGCTTGATGATACTAATTTAGAACAACAAATCTCTGAAGTAATCAATCAACCTACTACTGCCAATGGCTCTAAAAGAATTGAGTTCGATTTATTACAACAACAAATTAAATTACAAAAAAAGAATATACAACGTTACCAATTTGGAAGATTACCTGGAGTTTATGGTTATGCTTCTTTAAGTACACAAGCCCAGAGAAATGAATTTGATTTTTGGGATACAAAAAAACAGTGGTTCGGCTTTGGTTTAATTGGTTTTCAAATTAAAGTGCCATTATTTGATGGTTTGGTGGCACACAATCGTATTCAAGCAGAGAAAAATCGTTTATATACCTATGAACAAGACCTAAAACTCTTTAAGCAAGCCGTAGATTTAGAAGTCAGTAACGCGGAAACCCAATTTATCAATACCAAAACTACCTTAGAAATTCAAAAAAGAAATTTAGAATTAGCACAAGAAGTTTTTAGGGTTAGCAAACAAAAATATGAAAAAGGAGTTGGTTCAAATTTGGAGTTAGTACAAGCCCAAACAGCTCTGGAGCAAGCCCAAATCAATTATTTCAACACTCTATTAGAGGCTTATTCCGCTTTTGTAGACCTTAAAAAATCTACGGGAGAAATCCTTAGTACTTTCTACCCAAAATAAAGCATTGCCCTTTAAAAATAAAATCTTAAACCATTTTTGATTATTCAAAATAAAATGCTAATTTTGCGTGCTTATCAGAAAAAGAATTTATGAGTAAACAAAGTAACGAAGTTTACCAAGTTAAAAATGAGGTGGTTACTAAAAATGCGGCGAGTACAACAGATGATGTTCTAACTCCTGACACAGTCTTAACCAAAATTAGAATATTTTACGATAAATATAAAAAACAGATTGCATATGTAGGGGTAGGGATATTAGTGATAGTGGCGGCTTACTTCGGTTATAACTATTATTTGAACTGGCTAAACGAAGAAGCGGAAGTCAAAATGATGGGGGCAGTAGCGCTTTTTGAAAAAGATTCATTAGATAAAGCTATCCATGGGGACGGTAAAAATTTAGGTTTTAAAGCCATTTTAGAAGATTATTCTGGTACGCACAGCGCTAATCAAGCAAAATATTATCTTGGTATTATTGCCTTGAAGAAAGGACAGTATCAGGAAGGTATTGAATATTTAGAATCTTTCTCAAAACCTATAAACAATTTGATATCAGCCTCCGCATATTCTGCAATAGCTTACGGTTACGAAGAATTAAATGAACCTGCGAAAGCGGCAAGTTTTTATGAACAAGCGGCTAGAGTCATTGAAAACAATCAAACCACTCCGTTTTATTTACAATTAGCCGCAGAAAATTATGAGGTCGCAGGAGAAAATCAAGCCGCATTAGCTATCTACAAAGAAATCATTAAACGCTTCCCTAATTCTCAAGAAAAATCCAAAGCGGAGAGAATGGTAGAAAAACTATCTAATTAAAAAGTATGTCCTTAGCACATTTACAAACTACCTACCAACCTTTAAATAACTACGATAACGTCAGTATTGCGATTGTAGTAGCAAATTGGCATACCGAAATTATACAAAAGCTGTATGAAGGAGCTTACACAGTATTAAAAAAGTTTCATGTAGGTAAAATAGAGCGTTTTGATGTACCAGGTTCATTTGAACTATCTTTTGCGGCAAATCATCTTGCTGGTTATGGTGTTTTTGATGCTATTATTTGTATTGGCGTAGTTATTCAAGGAGAGACCAAACATTTTGATTTTATTTGTCAGGCGGTTGCAAATGGAATTACCAATGCCTCTCAAAATACCGATACCCCTATTATTTTTGGGGTCCTTACTCCTAATACGTTAGAGCAAGCCTATGAAAGAGCTGGAGGAAAATACGGAAATAAAGGAGAAGAAGCCGCTTACGCCGCTCTTCAAATGATAGATTTCAAGTTCTATGCCCAAAACGTTTACCAATCTATTCAACCTAACTGGATTGATAGCCAAATAGACTCCTAAAATTAATCTTCTCTATCGTGAAGCAAATTGTAGCAGTTATTGGTTATATTTTTTGCTTCCAATTAGCTTACTCTCAAGTTATTATAAGTAAATTTGTTCCAGGGGATTTTCGTTTCAGTAATACTCACCGCGTTGAACTTTTAAATATTGGTAATACCACCGTAAACATTGGTAACTATTTAGTAATAACGAGAGATTACGCCGTAAAATTACCTCCTCAAATTTTTTTATCTCCAAACCAAAAATATATTCTTGCTCAAAAAAATAGTGTTATCAAGCCGAATTTAGAACTGAATACCTGTAAAGATTTTCTTTTTAAACCTTACAAAAAAAATGTTGAAGGCAATTACGTAGTTTTGTTTTCTCCATATCTACAATTTCTTGACGGATTTTATTTTTCTCAATTGAAGGATGTTCCTTTTTTACCTGAAAAAAATGCTTTAATTTTAGGGAATGGTAACATTATTCATTACGAAATACCTGCCCCTAATTTTAGTAAGTGGAAATACTATCCTATGGGAGAAGACCCCGCCATCGGATTTGAACAGTATCGTGGAGAGTGGAGAATAACCTCTGTTTATCCGAACAAAAAGATTTACTCGCAAATACAGTTTAAAAATTTTGAGTATCGTTTTTTAAATAATGTAATCAACTTTTATTTAGAGACTTCAACCGAAGAAAATTTATCGCATTTTGAGTTACAAAAACTTATAGGAAAGACTTTTCAAACAGTATTTCAATTTCAACCTAATAATTCTTACAAAGGAGGAATATATAAATTTGCTGATTCAGAAGTACCTTTAAATCAGACGCTATACTACCGAATAGCAGTGCGAGATCATTTTGGGATATGGTCGTACTCTAAAATTTTAGAAATCGAGACCAAAGAAAATAAAAAAGACTTTTGGTATGAACTTTTACCACAAAATCCGAACTCGCGGCAAGAAATTAGTTTGCGTTTTCTATCCAACTACTCCCAAAACATGAAAGTGAAACTCTTTAATGACCGTATGCAGGAATTAAGTACCATTTTCAATAGCTTTATTTATTCCAATCAACAAAATTTATTAAGAATTAAAAAGCTACCTTCAGGAAAATATTGGCTAATTTTTCAAACAGACCTCAAACGTGAATTTTTAAGTTTTGTAGTTTATTGAACATTGAGCAATTACAAATCATTAAACTATTTTTGATAAATCATAAATTCTACGCGTTGATTGAGAGTTCTACCTTCTTCTGTATTGTTATCACCGATTGGTCTTGATGCGCCATAACCTACAGTACGAATTCTATCAGGTGCAATTCGTTGAGAAATTAAATATTTTTTTACTTCGTTGGCACGGTTTTCTGATAATATCCTATTAGCCTCCGCAGGGCCTAAATTATTCGTATGCCCTGCTATTTCTATTTTAATTTCGGGGTTCTCTTTCATGAGTTTGACTAAGCGATTGAGTTCGTGAATAGATTCGGGTCTGATATTATATTTACCTCTCTCAAAGAATATATTATTTAAACGAATGCTTTGTCCGATTTCTAGCGGTAGGAGATAAATATCCTTTTGTATCGTTTGGGATTGCGTGATGTTAGTTAAATCTAAATTTTCATTCACAGAGTAAAAACCTATGGTTTCAGCCATTATAGCGTATTTTTTACCAATGGGTAACGTAATCTGATACTCTCCAATTCCTGTTACCGATTGAGCCCTACCTGCTTCTTTTCCATCTTCTAAATACTCGTATAGGATAGTCGCACCTAATGGTTCATTAGTTTTTTTATTGATTACTTTTCCTTTTACTAAAACTACGGGATTAGGTTTTACTTTTTCTTTTAATTTGATAACATATATATCACATCCACCAAAAGAGTTCGAATTAGCATTAAAGTAAGCATATTCTCCCATAGCATCTACTACAAAGGTTTCATTATGCCCAGCATCGTTAATATCTTTTCCTAAATTGATAGGTTCTGTCCATTGAGTATAGGTTTCATCCAAACGTTTAGTCATATAAATATCCCAAGAGCCAAAGCCTCCTTGGCGAATATTAGCAAAATATAGGGTTACACCGTCGGATGCTAAAAAAGGACTTAAAACTCTGGAACCGTTATTGATAACTTTACCAGTATGTTTGGGATAAGACCATTTTCCTGATTTTAAGAAACTTACGTATAAATCCCTTTCACTTACGGCATCATTGCCTTTATAAGTGAATAATAATACATTGCCTTCATTGTTTAAATAAAAAGTAGCGTCCGTTTCTGGTAGATTAACGCCTAATTCAATAGGTTTAGGTTCAGACCAACCATTCACAGTGCGTTCAATAGTACATAATTTTCGTTTGCCATTTAAAATTAGTGTGAGTAGTAAGCGGTTGTTATCAGGGGAGATTGAGTAAACATAGACAGAATTAGTGCCGTCATTAAATTTTGCAGGAAACTTTTTGGCTTCAGACCATTCGCCATTTACGTTTTTTTGTGTATAAAACAAGAAATTTTCATCGTTATTGGGGCATAAAATACGAGTAAAATACAATGTACTTCCATCAGGGGAAATTCGGGGTCTATAATCGTAACAAGGGGAATTGACGTTCTTCCCTAAATTTTGAGGGTTCCCTACAATCATACTTTCCTGCGAAAACAGGTTATAAGGATAAAAAAGGATAATTAATGCCAAGCAAAGGACCATATAAACGAATAAAAATGGTTGACAAATTTAATGCAATTTTTAATTAGGTGATAAGTTAATTACCAATCTTTGAAGTATCTTTTTTTCATTACAAAGAAGTTCCAAATCATCAATTGAGGGATAACACCTTTCATTTTTCGTAAAGGGATTTTGGATTTAATTTTTTTTCGTTCTGCAATAACATGCGGGAGTAAGGCATAAAATGCCAAATGTCCTTTAAGGACCAACCAAAGTAAGCGTGGTTCACCTGTAAAAAGCCCACGAATTGCGGCTATACCATCAAGACAAAGTCTAAAAAAAACTTTATAGAGTGCTTCTCCAATCGGGAGATTTTTGGTCATTACTACGAGGGAATTACGAATGTTTAAAAAAATTTTTTTAGGTGAACCGTGTGCAAGAGTACCGCCCCCAATATGGTAAACTACCGAGGAGGGGATTACTTTAATGTCGTAACCTGCATTATGGACTTTCCAACAGAAATCAATTTCTTCCATATGGGCAAAAAGTTTAGCGTCAAATAATCCTATTTCATGAATTACAGAAGTTCTAATTAACATACAGGCACCGGAAGCCCAGAAAATATAGGTTTCATCATCGTATTGCCCCATGTCTTCTTCGGTTACATTGAAAATTCTTCCACGACATAAAGGATAAGCCAGAATATCAATAAAGCCGCCGCTTGCTCCTGCATATTCAAATTTATGTTTTTCGTTATAACTTAATATTTTAGGTTGAACTGCGGCTAATTTTGGTTCATTTTCCATAGCACGTACTAATGGTTCTAACCAGTTTGTAGTTACTGCAACGTCGGTGTTTAGTAATAAAGTGTAGGTAGTATCTACAAAAGGGATAGCACGATTATTACCTTCTGCGAAACCGTAGTTTTTGTCTAGTTGTACAATTTGAATTTGAGGATAATAATTTTTGACAAAAGCTACGCTATCATCAGTAGATGCATTATCTAACATCAAGACTTTGAAATCTTGGTAATTAGATTGGAAGAGGAGGGGCAAGAAATTTTTTAGGTGTTGTACTCCATTCCAATTTACGAGCACGATAGTAACGATAGGATTATAAACCGAACTTGGAGAGGTCAAAACCGGGTATATTGGGTAAAAGATTTTGTGTTATTTTTTCGAGTTTGGATTTAGCTTTGGAGGAAGCTTCTTCGAGGGCTTTATTTACAGCGGCACAAACGAGGTCTTCTAACATTTCGGGGTCATTTTTATCTATGACCTCGGGGTCAATTTTAATTTTAATAATTTTTTTGGAAGCGGTTGCGGTTGCAATGACCATCCCACCTCCAGAAGAACCTTCTGCTGTAATAGAGTCCATAGACTCGTTTATTTTTTTCATATTTTCTTGCATTTCCTGCATCTTACCAAAAAAATCTGCCATGTTCATAATTGTATTTATTTAAGTTTGATTCCTTGCTTTTTGAGTTGTTTTTCTTTTATGTATTCTGCATGTTTAGGATGATTACAGTTCTTTCGTGGGTCGGTACAAGCGAATGTAATTAATCCTATGAAAAAGAAACAAATTATGATTGATGTTTTGTTCATATCTTAATCTATGGAATTTATTTATACTTAACAAGTTCTTTGGGTGTCCAAAATCTTATAGGTTGAAATCCTGGTCTGACGGTAACTGCTTCTGCATTTCTAAAACGTTTATGAATAACGATTCTATCGAGGGGCTGAGTAAGAAAAATACAGGGAACTTCTTTGTGGATTAAAACTTGAAATTTTTTATATAAATCTACTCTTTTGTTTTCATCTAGTTCCGTGCGGATTTGGTCTATGATTTGGTCTATTTCTTTATTAGAGAAAGCAATAAAATTTGTTCCACCGTTAATAGATTCGGTATGCCATAATTGTTTTAAATCTTGCAGGGCAGGAGGAGTTGTCCAAGCACCATAAAACAAATCAAATTGATGTAAAGAAAGTTGTTCAATTATTTTTTTGAATTCCATGTTCACCATTTTGATTTCTATACCTATTGCTTTGGCACTTTCCTTAAACATGGTAACAATGTTTCTTCTTTCTTCATTTGTTTCATCTAGCAGAAATTCAAAGCTTAATTCAACGGTCTTTCCGTCAATGGTTTTATCTAAAATGCCATTGTTATTGGAGTCTTTCCATCCATTATCTTTCAAAAGGGTAGCGGCGTATTCAGGGTCATAAGGAATGGGCTTTAAGGTATCATTGTAGATGTTTCCGTTGCTTTTTAGAATAGGTCCAACGATACGTTGAGCCATTCCTTGTGCTACTTTATCTATGATTAAGTCTACATTGGCAAGGTGAGCAAGTGCTAAACGAACGTTTTTATCAGCGAGAGCAGGATTTCTATTATAAAGTTTGGGTTGGTTGTTAATTCCAATAAAAGAATAAATAGAAGTTGCGGGGTTATAAATGTAATAATGATTCGTGACATCAGGGTCTTGTTTTAGTTGGATAAAGTTTTTAGATACAATCCCGCTGGCGGCGTCAATTTCTTGGTTTTTAATAGATGCAACCACTGCGGTGGGGTCCTTGATAATTTTGAAAATAATTTTTTGGGGATAGGCTTCTAATGCTTCGGTTTTTGCGAGTATTTTATCTCCCCACCAATTATCTTTTCTTACTAATTCAATTTTTTGATTGGTCTCCCAGGTAGTAAATTTATAGGGACCTGAGCCTACTACAAATTGAGGTTCTCTGCCGTATTTAATAGAATTAAATTCTTCTGCAAATTGTGTGATTTCCTTCGGAATGACGGTGTTAGTATCTTTGGATAATTTTACTTCGTAAGTACCTAAATCTTTTAAACTGAATTTGTCTAGTAAGCCATTAGGGTCATAAAAGTATTGAGGGATAATAGGAATTTGAGAGATATCATAAACAGAACGAAAATACCTTTGATTAGCAAGGAAGGTTACTTTGTAAGGATTATCTGGGTCTAATTTGATATTTTCTAAAAATTCAAAATATACACGTGTCTTTTGGCAGTTTACTTTTGGGTTTTTAATCACTTTAAACGTAAACTCAACATCTTTCCCTGTAATTGGTTGCCCATTATCCCAGAAAGCATCATTCCTTAATTCAAAAGTTATATTGAGTCCATCTTTGGATACTTCAGGTAAACTTTTGGCGAGCATTGGGTAGAGTTGGAAATCTTTAAGATTTTGATAAAGAAGGGTTTGGTAGACGTATTTTTGTAATTCTTGGGAAATAGCATCACTGGTGTTGGTAGGATGAAATCCTTGCGGGTCATTAGAAATTTGCAGAACGACCCAATCGCCGATGCTGGGCTCTTTTTGGCTACTTTCATAATTTTGAATGTTACCACCGCAACTGATTAAGTGTAATAAAAGACTTAGTATGGAACCATTCAATATGAGCTTTTTCATTATTATTTTTCAAAACGCAAATATAAAAAAATAATTTACCAAAACTTTTTCTTATGTTAATTGATTAAGCGCTTTTGCCATTCTGTGAATTCCTTCGTGAATATCTTTTTCACTACAAGCGTAAGATAAACGAATATATTCATCAGCACCGAAGGCTGAACCGGGAATTGTAGCGACACCGTTATCTACTAAATAAAAGGCTAAATCTTCGGAAGTTTTAATGTATTTTTTTTCAGGGGTCTGTTTATGGAGGAATTGACTAATGTTAGGAAAAAAATAGAAAGCTCCTTGAGGGCAATCTAATGGCACTTGGGGTAGAAGTTCACGAAAGAGTTGTATTCCTAAATCTCTACGTATTTTAAAGGTTTTTACCATTTCATAAGTAGGAGTTAAATCGGAGGAGACTGCGGTTAAAGCGGCTTTTTGAGCGATAAAATTTGCTCCACTAGTAACTTGCCCTTGATATTTTTCACATAAATCAGCTATCCATTTGGGTGCTCCTAAAAAACCTATTCGCCAACCTGTCATAGAAAATGCTTTTGAAACTCCATTTATGGTTATTGTTCTCTCAAAAACTTCTGGTATTGATGCCATACTACAAGCAGGCTCTTCGTAACTTATTAACTGATAAATTTCATCTGAAATTACATATAAATCGGGATATTTTAAAATGACTTGCCCTAATGCTTCTAATTCTGGTTTTGTATAGATACTGCCTGTTGGATTGGAGGGAGAACTAAAAATGATTAAACGGCTTTTGGGCGTTATTGCTTTTTCTAATTGTTCAGGTGTGATTTTGAATTTCTGCTCGTGTGTAGTGGGAATAAATACGGGAATACCTTCGGCTAAATATACCATAGCGGCATAAGAAACCCAAAAAGGAGTTGGAATGATGACCTCTTCGCCTGGGTTCACCAAAGCCATTACCGCATTAAAAATAGACTGCTTAGCTCCTGTAGAAATGATGATATTTTCCGTTTGGTAAGGTATATGGCTAATTTTCTTAAAAAATTTCGCTACTGCTTCCCGTAATTCTACAATCCCTGCAACAGGGGTATATTTAATTTGTCCTTCTTGTAAAAGTGGGTATACTGATTCGCAAATAGGTTTAGGAGTAGGAAAATCCGGCTCGCCTAATGTAAAGGAAATAATGTCTCTTCCTTGTGATTTAAGTTGCCTCACATATTTAGCCATAGCTAAAGTTTCAGATTCTGAAATCTCTGTTAAGCGTTTGGAGCCTATGTATTTTTGCATATCGATTGAGTGGTTATCAATACACAAAAGTAAACATTTTTTGTTGTAAATAAAAAGCTACTCTTAAACGAGTAGCTTCATTAAAAAGGATTTTGGATTTAAATTATTTAGCAAATTTGAATGAATGAGTTTGTTGATTTAATTGAGTTTGAAGAATATACATTCCCCGAACGTAATTTTCAGTTTCAATGGTTAATATTTGTTTGCCAACTTTTAAATCAAAATTACCCTCTAAAATTTTTTGTCCGTTTAAGTTGAACACTTGATATTTGAGCATTTGCTCTTGGTCAGTTTCTACTATCAAATTTAAGTAGTTTTGAACAGGATTTTGATAAAGTTGTATATCATTTTGGAGTGATACATTAAGTTCTAGGGTTTCAGAATATACACTTTGCCCATTATTCAAATTAGCTTTAATGCGGTAAAAGATTTTGGAAGTAAAAGGTTCTGATGTATCTAAATAATCATAAGTAGAGGTATTAGAAAGGTTTATAATAGTAACAGGAGAGAATTGACGGGCATCATAAGATTTCTGAATTTCAAAATTTTGAATTTCTTGGACGTTTTCTACAATCCAACTTAAATAATTTTGATGCTGGGTTCTTTGAAGGGTAAATTGTTTGAAGAAAACGGGGAGTGGATTGGGCGTATCATTACCTCCTACAATAAATTCAGAGAAGGAAGTTAGCCCTATCAAGCTAAGCGTAAATTGTGAATTCGAGCCAAATGGGACACCTTGAGTTCCTGGTGCTGTCCATGGGGTCGTGGAGTCATCACGTTTCAGTACTACTAATTCTTGGTAATCCTCAACACCATAATAGTTCGTTCCTACCATTCGGAAAGTATATACATAACCTGCAAGAGAAGGGTCTGGAATGACACGGTGGTAACCATAACTATAAATACGATTTACATTAATAGACCCAACTGTTAAAGGTAAACCTAAATTACCTGCATATCCTGTGATATATTCTGAGGTTATGTAACCACCGGTGGTAGGTGCAGTTGTCATTAAGATGGCACAAGGCTGGATATCCGAGATAATACCAATAGGGAAGCCCCCAGAAACAAAATCAGTGGTAGCGCCTGCTTTAAACCATCTCTTAAATTTACCGTTATAAAGGTAAGAAGAAGTAAGAGTATAGAATAACGTACCCGGAATAATGTCATTTAAACCTAACGTAATGGTATAACCATTTCCATTAATTTTACCACCACCTGCAGGCATATTTAGCCCCCCTTGTATTAAAATATCAGAATTTAACACGTAACCATCTGGGTCAGGTAAGGCTACCACAACAGTAGGTCCAAAATTTAAAGTTCCTGTATTGGTGATAGACTGGGGAGTTGCAACAGTATTTTGTAAACTTAATACATAATTAGGGGGTGTTACCGATGGATTAAAATCGATATTTCCAATATTGGTTATATTTCCACCAATCACATCCGCTCTTGAAGTTAATAAAATGGGATATAAGTTAAATGTAGAAGTGATGGATTGTACTTCTAAATTACCACCAATAGTTAGAATGCCGGTACCTGTATAATTGAAATTACCACCACTTAAAATGAAATTACCACCAACGTTTAATTTTCCTGAACTGGTTCTTTCAGAGGTACCTGATATGATTAAAATGTCTTCTGATACATTTACGTCTGCGGTTAGACCTAATCTTAAATTTCCTTGTTTTACAATGAATTGTTGTACGTTAAGGGGAGATGTACCCGTAAGATTGGTATTAAAGGATGGATGGTCTAATTCAAAAATAGCATAAGTTCTGCCAGCAGTAGCAGGAGCATTAAGGTTGTGTTGGTGGATATATTTACTATTTGGCTGAAAGACTACTTTGGAGTTTGGTGCAGAAAGACCGAAAGGGTTACCACCGTCTCTATAAATATATTCAGAGCCTGCTTCAAAGATAGTAGTACTAGGAGTTCCAGTATTGCCGAACATATTTCCGCTAAAGCCTGAATAGGCAATACATTGGGAACCATTTTTAAATATGAAGCTATTTGGATCTGCCGTTAGGAAACGATGTGCCGCCTGGCTCGCTCCGATGCCACCTTGAATTTCAGCAGTTGCTCCTGAGGCAATTTGTAAAGTAATGGCATTTGCACCAACTAATTCGAGACCTGAACCTGGCTCCACAAAAAAATCAGTACCTACACCTCCGCTTATTGTTAAGGTATTTGGAGTCGTAGCATTAAAACCCACTTTGGTTCCATTTTTTACTTTAAGTTGACCAATGGTTTGAGTGGGAATGTTTGTTACATTGTAAGTACCTCCATCACTAAACTCCAGAATATCATCCGATGCAGGAGCTGAACGGTTTGGTGTCCAATTCGTTGGAGTGTTGAAATTTCCACCCGCAGGATTGTTCCAAACATACGTGGTCTGAGCTTGTAACGTTAGACCGCAAAAGAAAAGCAAGGTAAATAAATGTTTTATCATAAAATAAAATTTGCTACAAAGATAGTTGAATGGAAATTGAAAAACAAATTTTTTATTAAAGTTTCCAACCTTTATCTCCAATCAAAGGAACGAACTTGAACTCATCATATACTTTGGTTTCGTAGGCATTATCATCTTTTTTGATAACTTTATACATTTTTTGAATTTCACGGTCTCCAACAGGAATAACCATAATTCCATTGATATTTAACTGTTTTAAGAGCGGTTCAGGGATACTCGGACTTGCCGCGGTAACTAAAATTCTATCGTAAGGAGCAAAAGTTTGCCATCCAAGAGTACCATCTCCAATTTTGATTTGTACATCATAGCCTAAAATTTTTAATTTTTCTTTGGTTAACAAAGCGATTTCTTTAAGTCTTTCAACAGAGAACACGATGGCACCCATTTCGCATAAAACAGCCGCTTGGTACCCTGAACCTAATCCAATTTCCAGTACTTTCAATCCTTTTTTTACTTCCAGTAATTGAGTTTGGAAAGCAACTGTATAAGGTTGGCTGATGGTTTGATTTAAAATGATAGGCAAGGCTCGGTCTTCGTATGCAGAATCCATTAAAAGCTCATCTACAAAAAGATGCCTTTTCACTTTTTGGATAGCGGCAAGAACTTCTGTATCGGTTATGCCTTTTTTTGCTAATTCTTTAACCAGCTTTTCCCGTAATCCCCTAAATTTGAATTCTTTATCCAATGTTAAACAGAAGTTAAAAAGTGCATAATATCGCCATCTTGAACAATATAATCTTTACCTTGAACAGTCATTTTACCTGCTTCTTTAATAGAGGCTTCCGAACGATATTGAACATAATCCTCGTATTTGATAACCTCTGCACGAATAAAATGCTTCTCGAAGTCGGAATGAATTTCAGCCGCCGCTTGGGGAGCTTTAGAGCCTTTTTTGATGGTCCATGCTCTTACTTCTTTAACACCTACCGTGAAGTAGGTTTGTAATCCTAATAAATCAAATGCAGAACGAATTAACCTATCCAACCCTGATTCTTCTAACCCATATTCTTTTAGGAACATTTTTTTTTCTGTTTTATCGGTAATTTCTGCGATTTGCGCTTCTAATGCCGCACAAATCCGTAAAACATTAGCTCCCTCATGCTTTACCGATTCTCTTAACGCTTTCACATAAGCATTATCCTCATGTAAAGAAGCCTCATCTACATTAGCAACGTACATCATCGGCTTCATAGTAAGTAAAAATAGTTGCCTTATAATTTCTTTTTCTTCATCAGAAGTTTCTAGAGTACGAGCATTATTACCTTTTTCTATGTGCTCTTTATATTTTTGATAAACAGCTAATTCTTGTTTAGCTTTGTTGTCACCGGCTTTGGCACTTCGTTCTAATTTACCAATTTTAGAGTTTAAGGTATCTAAATCTTTGATTTGAAGCTCAAGTTCAATAATTTCTTTATCCAGGACGGGGTCAATAGGTCCTGATGAACGTACGATATTAGGGTCATCAAAACAACGAACCACATGTATAATAGCATCTACTTCACGTATATGGGTTAGAAAAGCATTGCCACGCCCTCCACCTTTGCTTGCACCTTTTACTAAACCTGCAATATCCACAAATTCTACCGTCGCATAAACTACTCTTTGGGGATTTACTATCTTTGCTAGTTCCTCTAAACGATTATCAGGAACATCTACAATACCAATGTTGGGGTCAATGGTTGCAAATTCATAATTAGCGGCTACATTTTGTATGTTAGTCAAAGCAGAAAAAAGCGTTGATTTTCCTACATTGGGTAATCCCACAATTCCACATTTTAATCCCATATGTTTTAGTATTCAATTAAATATTCAATTTTATCAGAAATTTTAGAAAGTTTTTGATATCCGCCTAAAAATTTGAGGTTAATAAGGAAAGAAAAACCAGCAAGCGATGCTTGTTTTTGTTGTACAAATTGGGCGGCGGCAGCCGCAGTCCCTCCTGTTGCTAATAAATCATCATGAACTAAAATAACATCCTGAGAATCAATAGCAAAATCCGGCATCTCAATAATTGCTGCTCCATACTCTAAATTATAACTGACCTCCAAGTTATGTGGAGGCAATTTTCCTTTTTTTCTTACAATCACAAAGCCCGCTCCAAGTTCCTGAGCCATTAAACTCCCCAAAATAAATCCCCTACTTTCTATGCCTATTACCTTCGTAATCCCTAAATCACGAAATGGCTCACACAATCCCATTACAACTCTTCTTACTAAATCCGCCTTTAATAATAACGGGCTTATATCTTTAAATAACACGCCCGGCACCGGAAAATCAGGCACCTCCCTAATATTAGCGTATACCTCTTCTTGAAGAGCAGTTAAACTCATCTTTGACAAAATTTTCGCTGAAAAATAATGCGAAATTACATATTTTGAGTTTCCCTTAAACAAATTTTTTGCGTTATCCCTATGAAATTTATTCCTAAACACTAAATCAACTACCTGTAAAATTTTTATGAACTTTCTGACTTCTTATTTGTTATTTTTGCGAACTTATTCCTATGGATATTTTTCAAGCTATTGAACGACGCATCTTGATTTTGGATGGTGCCATGGGTACCATGATTCAAAAATATAAACTTTCTGAAAAAGATTATCGTGGGTATCGCTTTACAGATTTTCATCGTGATGTTAAAGGTAATAATGACCTACTTATTCTAACTCAACCAACTATTATTGAAGAAATTCACGAAGCCTATTTAAAAGCAGGTGCTGATATCATCGAAACCAATACCTTCAACGCTAATGCTATTTCTATGGCAGATTACGATATGCAGGATTTGGTCTATGAACTAAACTACGAAGGGGCTAGGCTTGCAAAAAATGTAGCATTAAAATATTCCACTCCTGAAAAGCCACGATGGGTAGCGGGCTCTATCGGTCCCACCAACAGAACCGCTTCGCTTTCTCCCGATGTTAATGACCCTGGCTATCGTGCTGTTACCTTTGATGATTTAGTCAAAGTGTATTACGACCAAGTAAAAGGATTAGTAGAGGGAGGTGCTGATTTGTTGTTAATTGAAACCATTTTTGATACCCTCAATGCAAAAGCCGCTATCTACGCTATTGAAGAGTTTACTATTCACACAGGTAAATCCTTGCCTATCATGATTTCGGTTACTATCACCGATGCCTCAGGCAGAACCTTATCAGGTCAAACAACGGAAGCTTTCTGGAACTCTGTTAGCCATACCCAAAACCTATTCTCCGTAGGTATTAACTGTGCATTAGGAGCAAAAGATATGCGTCCTTATCTACAAATTTTATCTAAAATTGCTAATTGTTATGTTTCTGCACATCCTAATGCAGGGCTCCCCAATGCTTTCGGTGAGTACGATGAAACTCCTTTACAAATGCAAGAACAAATTCAAGATTTTTGCCAATCTGGCTTTGTCAATATTGTAGGTGGTTGTTGTGGTACTACCCCCGAACACATCCAAAAAATAGCAGAAATTGCCGCTCAATATCCCCCGCGAAAAATACCTGTCATAGAACCATATTTAAGACTATCAGGGCTTGAACCCGTCACAATTTTCCCAGGCTCTAATTTTGTCAATATTGGAGAACGAACTAACGTAGCAGGTTCCCCTAAATTCAAGAAACTCATCATGGAAGGAAACTATGAAGAAGCATTAAGTATAGCAAGACAACAAGTTGAAGGCGGAGCCCAGATTCTTGACGTTAACATGGATGACGGGATGCTTAATGGGGAAGAAGCAATGGTTAAATTCTTAAATTTGATAGCCGCAGAACCCGATATCGCTAAAATCCCTATCATGATAGACTCCTCTAAATGGACTATCATTGAAGCAGGATTAAAATGTTTGCAAGGCAAGGGGATTGTCAATTCAATAAGTTTAAAAGAAGGAGAAAAGACGTTTATTGAACAAGCCAAAAAAATTCGCCGTTACGGTGCGGCGGTGGTTGTCATGGCTTTTGATGAAATAGGGCAAGCTGATACCTTTGAACGCAAAATAGCAATTTGTAAAAGAGCTTACGATATTCTGGTAAACCAAGTAGGTTTCCCTCCCCAAGATATAATTTTTGACCCCAACATCCTTACCATTGCAACAGGTATTGAAGAACACAACGAATATGGAAAAGCTTTCATTGAAGCTACACGCTGGATAAAACAAAACCTACCTTTAGCCAAAGTAAGTGGAGGTGTAAGTAACATTTCATTTTCTTTTCGGGGTAACAACGTAGTACGGGAAGCTATTCATGCCGCTTTTCTGTATCATGCTATCCATGCAGGGTTAGATATGGGAATTGTTAATGCAGGACAATTAACCGTTTATGATGATGTACCCAAGGATTTATTGGAACTTGTTGAAGATGTTCTTTTCAATCGTAGACCTGATGCCACAGAAAGATTAGTAACTTTTGCAGAAACCATCAAAAATTCAGGGCAAGCCCAGTCTAAAACAGAAGAATGGCGAACCAAAGAACCCATAGAACGCCTTAAATATGCGCTTGTAAAAGGAATTGTAGATTATATTGAGCAAGATACCGAAGAAGTTAGAAAAAGGTATGCCACAGCATTAGAAGTGATTGAAGGACCTTTGATGGAAGGAATGAACATTGTGGGCGATTTGTTTGGTGAAGGTAAAATGTTTCTACCGCAGGTAGTCAAATCGGCAAGAGTGATGAAAAAAGCGGTTGCTTACTTAATTCCTTTTATTGAAGCAGAAAAAAAAGCCAGCGGCGTAAATAAAGCGGCAGGTAAAGTACTTCTAGCCACCGTAAAAGGAGACGTGCATGACATCGGTAAAAACATCGTAGGCGTAGTGCTTGCTTGTAATGGTTACGAAATCATTGATTTAGGCGTCATGATTCCTTGCGAAAAAATTTTAGAAACCGCTAAAAAAGAAAATGTAGACGTCATTGGTTTAAGTGGCTTAATTACTCCCTCGTTAGACGAGATGGTGCATGTTGCCTCAGAAATGCAACGTCTAAATTTTAATATACCCCTCTTAATTGGCGGTGCAACCACTTCTAAAGCCCATACCGCCGTAAAAATTGAGCCCCAGTACCATAATAATGCTGTTATTCATGTTTTAGATGCTTCTAAATCTGTGACTGTCGTTTCTACACTCCTTTCTGATGACCAAAAAGAAAATTTTAAAAAATCCATTAAAATCGAATATCAAAAATTAAGAGAAATTCACTCTAAAAAGAAACAACACAAAAACTACGTTTCCTTTGAAGAAGCACAAAACAATAAAATAAAAATTGATTTTTATCAAGAACCTACTCCTATACCCCGTTTTTGTGGTACCAAAGTAATTACTCCTAAAATTGAAGAAGTACGTCCTTTTATTGATTGGACTCCGTTTTTTGCAACCTGGGAACTTAAAGGAAAATTTCCTGATATTTTTCAAAATCCTGAATATGGACAAGAAGCCCAAAAGTTATATGAAGATGCCAATAAAATGTTAGATGAGTTCCAAAGATATGAATTCTTACAACTTAAAGGAGTTTTTGGTATTTATCCCGCTAATGCTGTAGGTGAAGATATTGAAGTCTATATGGATGAAAGCCGTTCAACAGTATGGAAAAAGTTTCATTTCCTAAGGCAACAAATTGAAAAAGGTACCGGTTTATCACATTACAGTTTAGTAGATTTTGTAGCCCCAAAACAAACAGGGCAAAAGGACTATTTAGGAGGTTTTGCCGTGAATGCAGGTATTGGTTTAGAAAATATCGTTAAAAAATATGAACTAGACCATGATGATTACCATGCTATTTTAGCTAAAGCTGTTGCAGATAGATTAGCAGAAGCTTTTGCAGAATATTTACATTTTTTAGTAAGAACCCAATACTGGGGCTATAGTCAAGAAAAGTTTGATAATGAAAGACTTATAAAAGAAGATTATCAAGGGATACGACCTGCACCAGGCTATCCTGCCTGCCCTGACCATACCGAAAAAATTACACTTTTTGATTGGTTAAATGTCACTGAAAATACTGGTTTGATTTTAACCGAGAGCATGGCAATGTATCCTGCCGCCGCCGTAAGTGGTTTTTATTTTGCTCATCCCAAAGCTCAATACTTCGGTTTAGGTGATATCGCCAAAGACCAAGTCCAAGATTACGCAAAACGTAAGAACGTAACCCAAGAATACGTAGAAAAGTGGCTTCAAACTCATTTAAATTATTGATTTTCAATCATATTTAATTTAGAATGTTTGAGACCATAACTAAAATAAAAAACAAGCCCCACTATCAGCCAAATAAAAAAATAAGCCCAATTTTTTTCTGCGATATGTGTCATCAGATAGAAACATGAAGTAATGCCCAATACAGGAATTAAAGAAAGTTTATATCGGAAGGTAAGATAAAATAAGGCTATTAACAAACAAAAGAATAAATAAGTAGGGACATGAAAATGTATGAAGGGCTCTAAAAAATTATTAGGGTTCATTTGATAACTAAAAAACAAAAGGGTAAGCATAAGCGGAGTATAAATCCATTTTGCGTTGAGGTAAGGTACTTTAAATTTGGAGTTATACTGCTCATTTTTAAGTTGAAGAACTAAAATTCCACCACAAACCAAAACAAAAGCAAATAAAGTACCAACGCTGGTCAAATCCGTAACTTCGGTGAGGTTCATAAATAAAGCAGGGATACCAACCACGAAACCTGTTAAAATCGTAGAAAACCCGGGAGTTTGGGTTTTAGGGTTAATTTTGCCGAAGATAGGGGGTAGTAACCCATCTCTACTCATAGACATCCATATACGCGGTTGCCCCATTTGAAACACTAATAAAACACTTGCAATAGCAATCACAGCCGAAACAGCCACAATTTTAGCAACCCATTGTAAATGAACTTGTTCAAATACAAAAGCAAGCGGGTCTCCAACTCTTAAAGTTTCATAAGGGACCATTCCTGTCAGCACTAATGCAATTCCTATATACAAGATAGTACAAATCAGCAAAGAATAAATCATTGCTTTAGGCAAATCCTTTTGGGGATTTTTACATTCCTCAGCGGCAGTACTTAAAGCATCAAAACCTATGTAAGCAAAAAAAACCGCAGAGACCCCTTTCAATACTCCTGAAATCCCATTCGGAAGAAAAGGGCTCCAATGGTCTGTATTCACATAAAAAGTTCCTATCACAATCACCGCGATTATGACGGATATTTTTAAGGCTACCATTAAATTACTCGCTGTTTTAGATTCTTGTATTCCGATATAAACCAAATAAGTAATGATGGCAACAATAGAAAGCGCTGGTAAATCACAAATAATTTTTAATCCCCCGATTTGTGGAGCGTTGTTCCATGCGTTGTAACCTTCTAACAAATAACTTTCTATTTCGGATAATTTTTTTCCACTTTGAACAAGGGATTCCACTTCGGTATGATAACGAGCGGCGCTTAAATAATCAATCGTAAAATATTCGGGAATTTTTAGTCCCCCAGAGTTTAATAAGGCAGTAAAATAATCAGACCATGAGATAGCAACCGCAATATTTCCTATGGCATATTCCACGATTAAAGCCCATCCTATAATCCAAGCTATCAATTCTCCAAAAGTAGCGTAAGCATAGGTATAAGCAGAGCCTGAAATAGGAACCATAGAAGCAAATTCTGCATAACATAAAGCAGAAAAACCACTAGCAAACGCAGTAAAAATAAATAAAAATACTACACCCGGACCCCCATCCGCAGAAGCATTACCAATAGTAGCAAAAATACCTGCGCCTATAATAGCGGCAATCCCCAGCGAAGTTAAATCCCATACCCCTAAATTCTTTTTTAGGCTATGACCATCTGCTGTATTTTTTACGTCAGCTAAAATTTGGGATATTCTTTTCTTACGAAAAAGGTTCATGGTCTCGTATAAGGTAACGGATATTGCTTCATCAGCTCATGAACTTCTTTTTTTACACTGGATATAATCTTTTCATTATTAGCATGGGAAATAATTTTATCAATCCAGTTAGCGATATGTTCCATTTCTTGTTCTTTGAGCCCACGCGTAGTGATAGCGGCTGTCCCTAAACGTATTCCTGAGGTAATAAAAGGGCTTTGGGTATCAAAGGGCACCATATTTTTATTAGCTGTGATATCAGCGGCTACTAAGGCTTGTTCAGCGGCTTTCCCTGTTATGTTTTTATTCCGCAAATCAATTAACATCAAATGATTATCTGTTCCCCCTGAAATAATTTTGTAACCTTTTTGTATTAACGCATTTGCTAATGCTTGTGCATTTTTAATAACTTGTTGGCAGTAAGTTTTAAATTCAGGTTGTAAGGCTTCGCCGAAAGCAACGGCTTTTGCGGCTATCACATGCTCCAAAGGTCCTCCTTGTGTTCCCGGAAACACAGCTCCGTCTAATACTTGGCTTAACATCTTAATTTCTCCTTTCGGTGTCTTCTCTCCCATAGGATTAGGAATATCATGACGTAACATAATAATACCACCGCGAGGTCCACGTAAAGTTTTGTGTGTAGTACTGGTTACAATATGACAGTGTTCTAACGCATCATTCAATAAACCGGTGGCTATAAGCCCAGCAGGGTGTGCAATATCAGCTAATACTAATGCACCAATTGCATCAGCTATCGCCCTAATTCTCGCGTAATCCCAATCACGAGCATAAGAACTTGCCCCGCAAATGATAAGTTTAGGTTTTTCTGATTCCGCAATTTCCTCCATTTGTTCATAGTCTATTAAACCCGTATCCTCCTTGACACCATAAAATAATGGAACATAAATTTTACCCGAAAAATTGACAGGCGAGCCATGGGTCAGATGACCACCATGAGCTAAATTTAAACCTAAAATTTTATCTCCCGGTTTAAGAACCGCTAACATGACGGATGCGTTGGCTTGTGCCCCTGAATGTGGCTGAACGTTTGCCCAACTCGCTTTAAATAAACGCTTTAACCTGTCAATCGCTAAATTTTCTATCTCATCTACTACCTGACAACCTCCGTAGTAACGTTTCGCAGGTAATCCCTCCGCATATTTATTCGTTAAACAGGAACCCATCGCATCTAATACCGCTTGACTAACAAAATTTTCTGACGCAATCAACTCGATACCTTCATTTTGTCTTTGGAATTCTTTCTCTATCAATGAAAAAACTGGATCTTTATACATCGTTTGCGATAAAAACGTAAAATTAAAAGTTTTTTTAATAAAGATTACGAACAATTAGTTAAAAGTTATTATTGAGTTTGCACGTATAGTATTTAGCATTTCTTGACTTTACTTTGCTCACAATAACCTGGTAAAGATTTTCAATAAAATAAAGCATAAAATAAAATTTAACTTTGCTCCTTATTTGAACAAAGCTAAATTTTCTATTCAGTTTCAAATTATTTTATTCTTTTTCAGGCACTTCCAAAATATTTTCCTTAATCTCGGGGGATAAGTTCTCTTCTTTCAACTCGTTACCATTTTCATCTACAAAAGTGATAACACGAGTAGAATTTTGAACTAAAACAATACGGTAGGCGGATTTATTATTTTTAGCAAGATATATTTTTTGGGAACCCTGAATTTTATAACCAGAGAAACGTTTCAATACGGCATCTTTTATGTTGGCAGGTAAACCTTTTTCGCCTTGCAACATCGTCATGTGACCACGTACTTCGCCGTTTTCTGTAATTCGGCAATGTGTAATGTAACCCTCTTGATTTTTAAATCTTGCAATATAGACGACCGGTTTACTCATGCCTTTATTTCCTCCTTTATTAGGTCTTTCGTTAACAAGCCATTTATCTACTGTTGTTCCAGGAAACATCCTTTGCTGTGTATCTTTTACTAATTGTGGAACATTAGTTACTTCAATTAAAGCTTGATTGAGCTTATGTTGACCACGATTACCAGGCTGGGCTATAAGACCTTGAAATTCAAGCAATAGAATACTCACTACTACAATTAAAAAACCAAACTTTTTCATACAAAAATTTTTAGGTTCATTTGACAATTTTCATGCCAGTTTTTATTGGAACAAGCTTATTTTCACAAGCCATCTTCCATCTATCTTCTCAACTTTTAAGTTGTTCACTATAACTTTGCTGTTCTTATCTTTTATTTCGCAAATTTTTTTATTTTCTCCATCTCCATCTATGCATACGCAAGTATAGGGACCATTCGCTTCGTATTCTTTTATTTTCTGGGCATTACTCTCCTGAAACTGTTTTTTATCTTCCTCATTTTTCAGGAATTTTTCCATAACCTGTTCCATGGACTCTAAAAATTTAATACTCTCAGGAGCGGCATACTCTTTTGCTTTTTTTAAATCTATATGAACTAATGCCTCATTAAATGCTAAAGCAACGCTTTCAGGTGTATTACTAGAACTACAACTAATCAGAAAACAACTTGTTAATATAAATAATACGAAATTTTTCATGCCGCAAATCTACAAATTTTATTGAACAACAAATCTAAGATTCGCAAGTAAATACAATATAAAAAATTCAGTAAGACACTCAAAAGAAGTACAGCAAGAAAATAAATTTTATGAAACAATCTTTACGTATTAAGAAAATTACGAAATTTGCGAAAATTTTTAGATTACTGCAAAATTATTCAATGAATAAAGTTGATGTGCAAATTTATCCTATCAAAAAGCAATTTCATCTTCCTGAGATAGAACAGGAGGTATTGGAATATTGGAAGAAATACCGTATTTTTGAAGAGAGTATACAACAAAGAGAGGGATATCCTGCTTTTAATTTCTATGAAGGACCTCCTTCTGCAAACGGCTTCCCCGGTATACATCACGTGATGTCTCGTACATTAAAAGACCTTTTTTGTCGTTATAAAACCATTAAAGGCTTTAAGGTCAATAGAAAAGCAGGTTGGGATACACATGGCTTGCCCGTAGAGTTACAAGTAGAAAAAAAACTAGGCATCACCAAAGAAGATATCGGAAAAACAATCTCTATCGAAGAATACAACAAAGCTTGTCGTGAAGATGTCCTTAAATTTAAAGATAAATGGGACGAACTCACTGAAAGAATGGGCTACTGGGTAGACCTCCAAAATCCTTATATCACTTTTGACAATCATTACATAGAAAGCGTATGGTATATCTTAAAAAATTTCCATCAGCGAAATCTTCTTTATAAAGGCTATACCATTCAACCATATTCCCCCGCCGCAGGTACAGGTTTAAGTTCTCATGAACTTAATTTACCCGGATGTTACAAGTTAGTCAAAGATACTTCTTGTGTAGCACAATTTTTAGTAAAAGGAACCGAAAATACTTTCTTTTTAGCATGGACAACTACTCCTTGGACACTCCCCGCCAACAGTGCATTAGCCGTAGGAAAAGATATTCTTTATATAAAAGTACAAACCTTTAATCCCTACACCCATCAACCTATTACGGTTATCCTAGCAAAAGACCGTTTATATACTTATTTTTCTAAAGAGGGAGAAAATCAAGATTTGAATACCTATGTGCCAGGACAAAAGATTATTCCTTTTCAAATTACTGAGCATCTTACTGGGAAAGATTTAGTAGGTATTCGTTACGAACCTTTATTTGATGACTGGGCAAGAACTTATCCTGATGAAGCTCAAAAAGCCTTTCGCGTCATTATTGGGGATTTTGTTACAACCGAAGACGGTACTGGAATAGTCCATATTGCTCCTACTTTTGGGGCTGATGATATGCGTGTAGCTAAACAAAATGACATTCCCGCTGTGCTTTTTGATGGTGAGCCTATTGTAGATAAAAAAGGTAAATATATCCCTCAAATCAAGCTATTTGCTAATCGCTACGTAAAAAATTATACTAATGACCCTAACTACCAAAATCTAGACGTAGATATTTCCGTTTACCTAAAACAAAATAATCGTGCTTTCAAAATAGAAAAATACGAACATAACTATCCGCATTGTTGGCGTACTGATAAACCTATTTTGTATTACCCATTAGAATCTTGGTTTGTAAGAACTACAGCTTTTAAAGAACGGCTTGTTGAACTCAATAAAACCATCCATTGGAAGCCTCAAAGTGTAGGAATAGGGCGTTTTGGAAATTGGTTAGAAAATTTAGTAGACTGGAATTTAAGCCGTTCCCGTTATTGGGGAATTCCTTTACCTATTTGGATTGCAAGCACCAATAAACAGTACGCTATAGGCTCTATCCAAGAACTTCAAAATGTAGGATACATAATTCCTGAAAAATGCCCCGATTTAGAAACGGAAATCGCAAAGCAACCTCTATTTGAACATGAAAATTTATTGAAAACAAACCCTCAGTCTATTCGTACTAAAGCCAAATACCTCGAGTTTTGTATGAAAAACGCCAATATTGGGCATACTCCTAACTCTACCGTGGTTGTTCAGGATTGGCTGAAAAAAGGTTGGCTGAAAAAAGTGTCTGATTTATCAAATGAACAAATTGATTTACATAAACCTTTTATTGACTATGTAGTTTTAATTCCGAATACTTCATGTGAAGAAGTTTTTGTGAGGGAGAGTGATTTAATAGATGTTTGGTTTGATAGCGGTGCAATGCCCTACGCACAAGTACACTATCCCTTTGAAAATGAAAAAGATTTTGATAAAGTTTTCCCCGCAGACTTTATTGCTGAAGGAATAGACCAAACCCGTGGATGGTTTTTTACTCTACATGCTATTGCAACCCTTTATAAAGATTCTATAGCCTTTAAAAATGTCATTGCCAATGGTCTATTGCTAGATAAAGACGGTATTAAAATGTCAAAACGCTTAGGGAACGTCGTAGACCCCTTTGAAACTTTATCTAAATACGGAGCAGATGCTACCCGTTGGTATATGATGGAGAATACTCCCCCTTGGGAAAATCTCAAATTCAATCTGGATACTTTACAGGAAACTATACGTAAGTTTTTTGGTACTTTGTTTAATACTTACCATTTTTTTGCTTTATATGCGAATTTAGATGGTTTTACGACCCAATCGGAGTTCATTCCTTACCTTAAACGCACTGAATTAGACCAATGGATTATTTCGTTGTTGAACAGTTTAATTATTAAAGTTGAAACTTCATTAGAGGACTATGACCCCACTACTGCCGCAAGAGCTATTCAAGAGTTTGTAATTGAGCAATTATCTAATTGGTACGTTCGTTTATCACGCAGAAGGTTCTGGAAAGGACAGATGAACCAAGATAAACTTGCCGCATATCAAACTTTACACGAATGTCTGTTGAAAGTAAGCCAGTTAATGTCTCCTATTGCTCCTTTTTCTGCGGAATGGTTGTATAAATCCTTGACTTACTCCTCTTGGCAAGATAAAAATTCCGTTCACATTGCTTTATTTCCAAAAGCACAATCCCAACTTATTCAGAAAGATTTAGAGGAGCAGATGGAAATTGCCCAAAAAGTATGTTCTTTAGTCCATTCTATTCGTAAAAAACATCAATTACGAGTACGTTTACCATTATCCAAATTATTAGTTCCTGCTCAAAACGAACAAATGAAAATAGCTTTACAAAAAGCGAAAGATTTAATTCTCTCAGAGGTTAATATTAAAGAACTAATTATTCCCAATGATAAGGATACTACCATCATCAAAAAAATAAAGCCTAATTTTAAATTGCTAGGTCCGAAATTAGGCGCACAATTAAAATCAGTACAACAAGCAATTGAAAAGCTTTCACAAGAAGAAATAAGAAAATTAGAAAAAGGCCAGGCAATTCCTATAGAAGTGAATGGTAGTATTTATGAATTACAACCTAGCGAAGTAGAGATTTTCAATCAGGACATCCCAGGTTGGGCTGTAGTTTCCGAAAATGCTATAACGGTTGCAGTAGATTTACAAATTACGAAAGCATTAGAAAATGAAGGTATTGCAAGAGATTTTGTGAACAGAATCCAAAATTTACGAAAAGAATTAGATTTTGAAGTTACAGATAAAATTATAATTAAAATACAGTTACAAAAAGAATGGAAAGAAGCTCTTGAAGTATGGAAGAACTACATTCAAACAGAAACTTTAGCGAGTGCAATGGAATGGGTTAATAGTTTGGAAAATGGGTATGAAATTGAAGTAAATAATATTATTGGTAAAGTAACAATTATAAAAATTTAAAGATTATGGAAGAAAAAACGTATTATACAGCAGAAGAGTTACAGGAGTTCAAAGAATTGATTCTAAACAAATTGGAGAAGGCAAGAGAAGAATATAAGTCGCTTCAGGAAAGTTTAAGAGAAACGACAGAGAATGCCGCTGATGGTTATAATATCACAGAATATGGAACAGATACACAAGAAAAAGAACAGTTAGAATTATTCTTGATGCGTCAAGCAAAATTCATTGACTCTTTAGAAAGGGCATTAGTAAGAATAGAAAATGGTACTTATGGCAAATGTAAAGTAACAGGAAAATTAATTCCAAAAGAAAGATTGAGAGCCGTTCCTCATACAGAAATTAGCATTGAAGCAAAGTTAGCTCAAAAGAAAACTCCTAATATCCAACATTCTACGGAGTATCATCAGGAAGAATCAGAAGATTAATTCATGAATAAGAAACTCATAGCCATCGTAGTTTCAGTGGTATTATTAGACCAGGCGGTCAAGTTGCTTGTTAAATTGAATATGCAGTTGGGCGAGGAGATTAAGGTCCTAGGAAATTTTTTTAAAATTCATTTTACAGAAAATCCTGGTGCGGCTTTTGGGGTTACTTTAAGTAATCTATTCGCAGGTTTAATATCGGATACCACTGCTAAAGCGCTTTTAAGTGTTCTATCAGTGATATTAGTTTGCGGCATTGTCTATTATTTATACCAAATCAAGGACTACAAAACGGCTTTACCTTACTGGGTTGCTTTGATACTAGGCGGAGCCATCGGCAATATTATAGATAGATTGTTCTACGGTATCTGGTTTGCTCCCATGAACGATTATGAAGGTGGATTCTTGCATGGTAGGGTTGTAGATATGTTTTATTTCGATATTTACCAAGGAATTTTACCAGATTGGATACCTATTTGGGGAGGTACTTATACCGCATTATGGCCAATTTTTAATATTGCGGATACCGCAATCTCTATAGGAATTATTGCTATCATTGTTTTTCAGAAAAGCTTATTCCCTGAAAAAAACAAAAATATTCAAACAAAAAAAAATTTGTTATTATAATCAATGTTATTTATTTTTGTCCGTGAAATGTAACTAATACATGAAAAGTTTCTTTGTAGCAGTATTGGCATTAGTAATAATTACATTAACTCTAAATGCACAAGGTTTTTGGACACCTATAGATGAAACAGAAGTTCCCAAAGAAATTGTAGATAAATTTCATGAGCAACATCCTAATGCAAGAAATACGCACTGGGGTTTACGCAAAAGCGGTAAAACAGAACTTTATAAAGTTACAGCAGTAGAAGGTGGGCATCACGTTAAAGCTAGATATAACAAGCATGGTACAGAATTAGAAAAAATTCATGCTACTCAATTAGAAAAAGTTCCGGATCCTGTTAAAAAAGTTATCGAAGAACAAATTAAGCAAGGCTGGGATATAATTCGTATTTATCATGCTTTTAAACATAATTCAAAAGATAAAGACGAAGATAAAGAAAATGATGATGATGATGATATTTATAAACTTTTTTTTGAAAATCATAACCATCACCGTAAATATCTACACCTAGAAGTAAACGTAAAAGGAAAGATAATTGAAAAAGATTATAAAAGACATTCAAAACACGAAGTACATTATTAATGATAAATCTACAAAGTTTGTTACAAACGCAAAACACGGATAAATTTTTGTTTGCATCGGATAAAATCTATACGGTTTTATCCGTTGTTTTAATTATATGGGTAGGAATTGTGATAAAATTGTTTTTATTAGAAAAGAAAATCAAAGAACTAGAAGATAAAGACAAGAATCAATAATATGATTGGAGAATTACAAGGCAATTTAGAGGGAAAAACTGCATTAGTAGGTGGTAGTACGCAGGGTATAGGATTAGCTACAGCTATTCTACTCGCTCAGGCTGGAGCTAACGTGATTTTGATGTCTAGAAATCACGAAGCTTTGGAGAATCTATTTTCAGAACTACCAACTCCTTTTCAACAAAAGCATCATTTCATTGTTGCAGATTTTTCTCGCCCCGAAGAAACCCAACAAAAAGTTAAGAATTATATTCAAGAAAAAGGTAACATTCATATTTTAGTGAATAATTCAGGAGGTCCTGCACCGGGCCCTATAATAGATGCCCACTCTTATCAGTTTATTCATGCATTTGAAAAACATTTAATTACCAATCATTTGTTAGTACAAGCAGTAGTAGAGGGAATGAAAAAAGAGGGTTACGGCAGAATTATTAATATTATTTCAACCTCCGTAAAGGAGCCTTTACCGAATTTAGGAGTTTCTAATACCATAAGAGCGGCAGTAGCGAATTGGGCAAAAACCCTAGCAAATGAGTTAGGTGCTTTTGGAATTACAGTAAACAATGTTTTACCAGGTGCTACAAAAACCCAACGATTAGAAAGTATCATCTTAACTAAATCTCAAAAAACAGGTATCCCAGTAGAAGAAATAAAAAAAGAAATGAAAGCAGAAATTCCGTTACGCCGATTTGCATTTCCTGAGGAAGTTGGCTATGCGGTTGTATTTTTAGCATCGCCCTTTGCGGCTTATATAAACGGTATCAATCTGCCCGTAGATGGTGGAAGAACCGGCTCTTTGTAAATCTGTAATCTTAATGCAAGCAAATACCTTAGAAAGAAAATGTTATTGCAAAATCAATCTCGGCTTATTTATTAAAGAAAAACGTTTAGATGGCTACCACGAAATAGAAACCTTGATGGTCCCCATCCAAAATTATTATGACCTATTGAAAGTCCAAATTTTATCAACGAATGGTTTTGAGTTTGTTCAAAGAGGTATTGTAATGGATGTCCCTATTCAACAAAATATAGTTTATAAAGCTTGGAAAAAAATCAAAGAAGAATTTGGAATAAATAAAGGAATTAAAGTAGAATTAGAAAAGAATATACCAATTGGAGCCGGTCTGGGAGGGGGTAGTTCAGATGCCGCCCAAATGTTGTTGATTATCAATGAACTTTTTGACTTAAATCTAGATTTTCATGTTTTACATCGCTTTGCACGTACGCTGGGAGCAGATGTTCCTTTTTTTTTGCAAAATAAACCTTTAATTGCACGCGGAATTGGTGATGAATTTGAAGAAATAGAGCTACCATTTCATTATGACATTAAAATTATAGTACCACCTTTCAGTTCTAACACCAAAGAAGCCTACCAAGCAATAAATCTAAAAGAATGTTCTACTCACAAAGATTTAAAATCTATTCTATTAGGTGACAGAACCGCATGGAAAACCCATTTGACAAATGATTTTGAAAAACCTTTATTTAAAAAATTTCCGGAATTATTATCTATCAAAAATGGTTTGTATGAGGCAGGTGCTTTTTATGCTTCTATGACTGGTTCGGGAAGTGCTGTTTATGGTTTATTTAAAAAATAAAATTTAGGGAAAAATGTAAGTTGCCAATTTAGGGCAATACATTGCGTTGTCTTTCAGAAACTACTCACCTTTCTTCTATGACATTGAAATATACAGAAAGAAATGGTGTTACTTTCGGAGTAAGAAATATTATTTTGTTTGAAAGTAAAAAGGGAGAACCTTGTTAAAATCGTTCTCCCCATACAAATTGCGCCCAATATAACTATGAAGTTATGATTTAGTTTTAGTTAAAATTTTAGCTAACCCAATGATACTGAAAGAACTGAACATCATCAATGCCGCCGCAAAAAGCGGATGCAAAACTGCGGTTATACTTAAAGTAATGCCTATCACATTGTAAAACAAAGAAAAGGTAAATATTTTTTTTAAACTATTTTTTGCATGTTGGGCGTAACGAATTAGCGCGGGCAATTTAGGAAGATGTTCCATACGAACTAATGCATCAGCTTC
>CALLNY010000005.1 GCA_938005475.1 uncultured Bacteroidia bacterium
ACGTTCAACTTGCATGTATTAAGCCTTCCGCTAGCGTTCATCCTGAGCCAGGATCAAACTCTTCATCCTCATATTCCATTTTTCTCCCCTCTCGCTCTCGTTTCAACTAATGCCCCCAGTGTCAAATAACTCCTCCTAAAACCACAAAAAACTCACATCAAAACCGGACTGCAAAATTATATCACCACACCTTATTATCCAAATCCATCAACCCCTATCCTTTAATTTTACGTATTTTTACGGATATATGAACATTGATTATCAGATAATTATTTTTTTAATGGAATTCGTAATTGTATTTCCGTACCGCCTCCATTTAGATTATTAAAGTGAATTTCATAATCATTTCCATAAATCTGATTTAATCGAGTTATAATATTGGTTAGTCCCGTTCCTTTATGGATATTTTCTTTTTTAATTCCAGGTCCATTATCATAAATTATTCCATTAAGAAAATTTCCTTCAATATGAAAATGAATTTTTATTATTCCATCTTTTGTTAATTTACTAATTCCGTGTTTGATACAGTTTTCTACTAATGTTTGAATTACGAGAGAAGGAATAAGAATATTCAAGCACTCTTCTTGGACTTGTATATCAATATTTAATTTTTTCCCAAATCGAATTTTTTCTATATATAAATAATGTTTGATAAGTTCCATTTCGCTTTTTAAGGGAGAGAATTGTTCGGAAGAGGTTTTAAGAGTATATCTAAAAATAAATGCTAAGTGTTCAACAGCTTCTTCCGCTAAATCAGGAGAGTCATGGATTAGAGAGGAGATAGTATTTAAGGTATTAAATAAAAAATGAGGGTTAATTTGAGAGCGTAAGGCAGTAAGATTGGCTTCTAATGTTTTTTGTACTAATAACTTCTCTTTTTCTAAAAGAGTTAAAAGATTGATAATCAATGATAACTGAATTATAGTTCTTTGTAGAATTTCCGCTTCTTCTAAATTGTAATAGCCTTCTTTTTTCTTTCCAATAAAAATTAAACCTTTGTTTTGACTAGAAAAAATCAAAGGAAAAATTAATTCCCAGGGTTCTTCTATATTAGCTTGAATATTTTCGGGAATATTGATTTTAGTTTTTAAAAGCTCTTTTGACCTAGACCAGAAAAGGTCTTGGTTGAGGTATTGAATTAAATTTTTGTAGGGACTTTGCTCATCAAGGTTTAATTTTATTTGAATTTTAACATCACCTAAAAAATCCTTAATTTCTTTTTTAAAGTCTTCAATGAGTTGTTCTTTATTTAGATAATGAATCATGGAAATTTGGAAGTTTTGGAGTTTTTTTGCTCGTGTCTCAAAATTGAAAAAGAGAAGTTTCTTCCACCAATCTTTGTTCAAAAATAAAAAATAAATCACCATAAAAGTAGCCATAAAACTGAAAATGATTTTTACAATGTTCTGAAAATCATATGGAAACTGCTTAGAAATTAAGCCCGATAATGAATAACTGATACCAAAAACTGAAATTAGAATAATAATTAAAACAAATTGCTGCGTAACTAAATTTACTTTACTGATTTTTAGATATTTATAAATCCAATATAATTCAAAACCGAAAAGATAAATCCATAAAAATGTAAAAACATAAAAGTTAGGGGCGAATACTAACCATAGTATAATAATGAAAGTAAAGATATGGATGGCTAAGTATCTTTCATTTATAGATTCACGAATAGAATAAAGAATAAGAGATTTTAAGGTTAGAACAATAGCTAATAATTGAAAATCAAATTGATAAGAAATAATATTTTTTTGATATAGCACATAACCTAATAACGTAAAAGCTAAAAAGTTATCTATAATGAAATCTAATTTAAAATTTTTCCATTGAAGGGCAATATTAGCTAAAACAAGCGTTAAGAAAATGCAGACCCACCCAATGAAATGAAAATAAATTTCTGTTTTTTCTTGATAAATAGTAGGTTGGAGATCTAATATTAAATATAAAAGATTAAAACCAATCCAAAAAATCGTTGCAAAAAATAAATGATATATTGTAGACTTATGAATCAAGAAAGGATATAAAAGAAGAATTAGCAGAATTCCTGCAAATAAACAAGTAATATTAATAATTTGATAAAACCATTGAAGTACAGCGGTCTCTGGCTTAAAAATAACTTTAGGGATAGTCCGCACTAAAATTTGATACATTTCATTATTTGGTGGTCTTTTAATTTGATACATTAAAACACTACCTGGAAGTAAGCTTTTTAAAATTTCATTTAAAGATTTTGTAGAAAAAATAGGTTGTTGGTCAATTTTAATTAAAACATCCCCTATTTCCAATTGGTTAACGTAGGGATTATGAATTTCTTGTAATATAATTCCTTTGGGGGTATCTTTCCAGAATAAAGCATCATGCGAAGGCATTAGCAAATTATTTTCAATGATAGGAATAATTGGAGGTTTAACAAGCGTATTAACTACTTTATAACTTAATAACAAAGTTGTAAGATAAGAAAAAATCAAAATAATAATTTTCTTTTTTGTTCTGATAAAGTTTTTAAAGTAATTTTCCATTGCGTAAAATAGTTATTTTGTGAAATTCTACTTTTAATCCAAGTACAAAGTTGAATAGGCTCATAATCAAGCGGGTCCCAGTAAGCTTGTTCTAATTTTTGGAATAAAATATCATTTGAAAATTTTTTAAAATCGAAAGAAATCAAATTTAGTTTGTTGAATACTTGGTAAACCAAACCAAAATATTCATGATTGGTGTTGTATTTTTTGAGGTATTTTCTAAAACTATCTAATTTAAGATTGACCATTTCAAAGTCTTCTTTTTCAATTAATAAGATAAGTTCTACTATTCTAATATAGCCATGAAAGCCACCTTTATCTTGTAATAGAAAATCTAATTCAGGGAGTAAGAACCAAGCTTGTTTATAATTTTTTTCCATAAAATGAGCAATAGCAAGGTAAATTTTACATAAATTTGTGTGATACGGCATCATTTTTTCAGATTCAGGAGTAATCAAATCATTTAAAATTTGTTTTGAGACATCAAAATTTCCCTGTAATTGTTCAATAATAGCAATATACTTTGTTACAATATAAGTATTCATTCTTTTGAGAGGATACAAATCCAGGGCTTTTTGGAAAGCTTCCTTTGCTTCTTGAAGTTGTAAATTTTGATATAAAATGACTGCTTTACGGTAATAAAAGTTACCTAATTGTAAATTAGAGACCACTTTTGGATGATTTTCAGCTATATCTATACACTTTAATATATTTTCATAAGCATTTTTAAAAAAATGTTTAATCCGCTGCTCTTCGGAAAGGGTATAAAAATAAATCCATTCTGCACGAGGGCTGTTGACTCCTTGAATAGCTTGATGTAATTCAGGCATAAGCCTATCAAAATGATTTTTGATTTCTTCAATAGTAGATAACTTTTCGGCATTTTGAGCGTAAAATGAAAATACCTCCCCCGCTAATATCTCAGCATTATAGGCTTTCCTTAATTCATTTATTATATCGTTAATATTTTTACCTTTGCATTGGTAGTCAAAATTAATTCTTCTTAAATATAAAGCCGCTTCTAAAGCAATATCGTGGATATATGTATCCAGAGATTGTTCCAAGATTTCTAGCAAAGTTTCTTCTAAAATACCACTTCTTATACCACGTTCCCATAAAATTTGAGCTTTAATAAACTTTTTTCTCAAAATAATGGACTGATAACTTACGGTTAAACGTTCATCGGAAATTTCTAAATTAGAATCTAGTGCAAGAAAATCCAAAATTTTATTAACTAATCTACTTTTTAACATGAAGTAAGATTTCGTATTTTTTCCATAGAGTTTTTTCATAGCTTCTTCATTAGTAATATCGATGTTTTTCTCTACTAACTCAAATAGCTGTAAATACTTACTTTCTTTGTCAGTATTTAAAGAAAGGTATTTTTTAAATTGTATTCTTTCATTTTTTTCTAAATTTTCAATTAAATCAGGCAAATCTTCCATACACTGTTGCGTATAAGGCAAAAGTAATTAAAATTTTCAAATTACCATAATACCAGAAGATAAGTTTGTAATAGACTACACTATGAGGTAATCTAAGCGAAAAAAAATTATTTTACACTAAAAAATTCTTCTTGAAGCCTGATAGCAATTTGTATAGCATTAGTAGCGGCACCTTTTCGTAAATTATCGGCTACAATCCATAAGTTTAAACCATTTTCAATAGATTCATCACGACGAATTCTACCTACAAAAACTTCATTTTTACCATGTGCTAAAATCGGCATAGGATACTCTTTTTCTGAAGGGTTATCCATTACGATAACACCCGGTGTTTGATACAAAATTTCTTTGATATCCGAAACAGAAAAAGATTTACCAAGTTCTAAATTGACAGATTCTGAATGCCCTCCTATTACGGGAACGCGTACGGCAGTAGCTGTAATACGTAAATGAGGATTATCTAATATTTTTCGGGTCTCATTGACGATTTTCATTTCTTCTTTGGTGTAATCATTATCTAAAAAAACATCACATTGTGGAATACAATTTAAATCAATAGGGTAGGGATAAACTTTGGGGGCATTTGGATTATTAGAACGTTCTCCCATCAGTTGCTCAACCGCATTTTTTCCTGTACCTGTAACAGCTTGATAAGTAGAAACCACCATTCTTTTTAAACCATAACGATGATAAATGGGATATAGAACCATCACTAACTGAATAGTAGAGCAGTTAGGATTAGCTATGATATAGCTGTTTTTATGAATAGTTTCAAAGTTGATTTCAGGAACAACCAAAGGAACATCTTCATGCATTCGCCATGCGGAGGAATTATCTACTACATAACAACCTATTTCTTTAAATTTAGGAGCATACTCTAAACTAACCGCTGAGCCTGCCGAAAAAATAGCAATATTAGGCTTTAACGTTAATACTTCTGGTAAACTTTTGATTGTATATTCCTTATTTTTGAAAATAATTTTTTGCCCGATGGATTTTTCGGATGCCATAAAATAGATCTCATCAAATGGAACTTGAAACTCCTCCAACACTTTTAACATTTCTCTTCCCACTAATCCCGTTGCACCAACAATTGCAATTTTCATAATGTTAATAAATATTTTTACCGCAAAAATGAACAAAAAAAACAAATTAATACCTTGATAAAACAAGAAATTATTCACATTAAATAAAAATTTTTATAGAAAATACACAAACACTTGCAATAGTAATCATTTAATTTATAATTTTGCCAACTTAAAAACAGCTATAGCACAACATAGTATAAAATACAAATAAATGGATATGAAGTCTTTCTTTAATTATAAGTTACTACTGACAAGTGCATTTCTTTACATTACGACGGCTTGTACGCCTGAGGGCTTAATCAATAAAACTAAGTATGATGGCAAAAAAGTAGTAAACACATGCGAAAACTTCCAAAATGAAGTAAAAGCATTGATTGAAGCTAATTCAGGACCTGCTAAATTAAGAGTTAGTGAATACGATAATTCGCAATTTGATTACTTTTTTTTAGAACCCGGTCAGTTTGAGCAGAAAGGTGATACAGTTTATTTCCGATTGATAGGGGATTTAGAATATGGAAAGTACTTAAAAAAAGGTGTAGCTGTTCATGTAACGGGCAAGTACCAAGGTCAAGAACACTTGAAAGATATTGAAGAAGACTTCTCTGGTGATTTAGGTATGTTGGTAGTAGATGAAGCTTATTTTAAAGCTAATCAGAATCCTTACTTTGGTTATAAACTCCCAGTGGGTACTAAACTTGATGGTAAACAAATTACATTAAATTTTTCTATTGTTCAATATAAAAAAGGAAAAGTAAAAAAAGTATTTTGCAATTCCGTTGAAGTTCCCATTGGTCCATTAGATGGTTCTTGTTGTACAGATAAACCTTGGGAAGAAGTAAGACCTGCTTCTATCGTTGCGCTTCCCGATATTGATATCAAAGATGAAACTTATCGTTATAAAGGCTTTAAAGGTACATTAGACCTTATCTTTCCGATGAGTTCTACTAAATTCAAAAAAGAAGAACTCATGAATGTGATTGTCAATTACATTGAAAAATATGAGAGAGATGGTTTTAATGTAGTTTCTGTTAATATAGATGGTTACGCTTCACAAGGTGGTAAAATTGATTATAATCAAAGGTTATCAGAAGCTCGTTCCAAAGCGGTTGCAGATTACATCACCGAGTATTTTAGTAAAAAAGGAAAAAATATTCCTATTTCTGCAAATGGTTTAGGAGAAGACTGGGAAAGATTAGATATTTTGACAAAAACCGCTAATTTTACGGATGAAGAACGCCAACAAATTTTAGATATCGCTGGTTCTTCCCAAGACCCCGACGAAAAAGAAGCCCAATTCCGCAAAATGCCTCACTGGAAAAAATTTGTAAAAGAAGTACTTGAAAATTGTCGTCACACTTTAATTACTTTTACCTTTGATTGGCAACCAGATAAAATGTACATAGATTATTATCCTTCTACTTTGCCTGTAATTTCTCCAGAGTTGTACAACGTGTCTACAAAAACTATGACCATCGGTAAATATATTAAAGGTACGGATGCGAACAAAGGTCTAGGAATATTAAATAAACTGATTCCAAATAATGAAAAGCCCAATCTTTACGCTATGCGTTCTACTTATTATTGGGGACTCAGTGATATTGAAAGCGCTATAAAAGACATAGAAAAAGCCCAAGCCTTAGACCCTAATAACGACCAGTACGGCATTGCTTCATTAGCTTTTAAAACCAAATTTGCTTATAAGTATTCATTATCAGACAGAATGAAAATGTTAGATACTTATAACGATTACGTAAAGAAAAATCCTAATAACTCAGGTTTATTATTGAATAGAGCGGTTATGATGGAGAAGGTAGGTTATTTATCTGGTGCTATCAAACAATTTAATGCTTTATTATCTGAAAACCAAAATGGCGCTGCCGCTCTGAATAATCGTGGAGTAGCAAGGTTAAAAGCAAACCGCATCACCGAAGCAGAATCAGACTTCAAAGAAGCTATTGCTCTTGACGAAAATATTGCAGAAGCCCATTTTAATCTGGCAGTTGTATATGCTTATAAAGGTTTAACTGATAAAACCATTGATGAATTAGACAGAGCTATTGCATTAGATAAATCATACAAAGCAGAAATCTATTCTAATCCTGTTTTTAGTATCATGAAAGATAATCCTAAATTTTCTAAGTACAGAAATTAGAATTTATCTTATTGCTTTGATTAAGAGACTACTTATAACAAAGTAGTCTTTTTTGCAGTTTATTTGTATATTTTAAAAAAGTACTTTATTTTTACAAAAAAATTGGTAATGCCCTATAAAAGAGAAGGTTTACGGGATAAAATAGTTTTTATTACTGGCGCAACAAGTGGGATAGGGGAGGCTTGCGCAAGAGCTTTTGCTGAATTAGGTTGTAAGCTCATTATTACAGGAAGACAGGTCTTCAGACTTCAAATTTTAGCTTCTGATTTAATGGCTTACGGTTGCTCGGTTTTATTTTTTGAGTTAAATGTAACAAAAAAAGAATCTATTAGCCGCTTAATTGATAGTTTACCTGAAGATTGGAAAAGTATAGATATTCTTATCAATAATGCGGGGCTTGCTTTAGGTTTAGAACCGCTCCAAGAAGGTAATATAGAAGATTGGGATATCATGATTGATACGAACGTTAAAGGCTTACTGTATGTAACTCGTAATATAGTTCCTTTAATGATACATTATCAAAAGGGGCATGTTATCAATATAGGTTCATTAGCGGGCGTGGGAGCTTATCCGAACGGTGCAGTGTATTGTGCATCTAAAGCCGCTGTGAAAACTTTAAGTGATGGTTTACGAATGGACCTTGTACATACAAACATTCGTGTTACTAATATTCAACCCGGTTTAGTAGATACAAATTTCAGTATGACACGTTTCCATGGGGATAGAGAACGCGCTGAAAGAGTATATAAAGGAATAGAAGCCTTGAACGCAGAAGACATTGCCGATATTATTGTGTATGTTGCCACGGCTCCTAAACATGTTCAAATTTCAGAAGTTACAGTTATGCCTACACAGCAGGCCTCCAGTCAGGTTATCCATAGAAAACTTAAATGACCAAAGGTTACATTGTAACAGGTATTCATACCAATGTAGGAAAAACCCTGGTTTCTGCAGTACTTTTAGCAGGGCTTCATTATGATTACTGGAAACCTATTCAAACAGGTACATTGACTGATTTAAGTGATACCCAATGGCTCAAAAATATTCTTAATAATCACATTCATTTTCACCCTGAACGATACTGTCTACCTCTGCCCGCTTCCCCCAATATTGCCGCTGATGAACAAAATATTACTATACTTATAGAAGACTTTCTAGTCCCTTCTTCTTTGAATCCTATCTTAATTGAAGGTGCAGGCGGACTCATGGTACCTATCAATCAACAAAATTTACTAATAGACCTATTTCAAAAATGGAATTTACCCGTTATTTTAGTGGTTGACTTGTATTTAGGTGCTATCAATCATACTTTACTTTCAATAGAAGCCTTGTATTCCCGAAAAATAAAAATCGCAGGAATAATATTCAATAAAACAGAAGACCATGCCGCTATGAAAACTATCGAGTATTATTCAGGATTAAAAAACTTAGGGTTTATTCCTTATATTCAGAAAATTGATTATAAAAATTTAAAGTACTGTTTTAATAAATTTTTGAATTTGGATTTTGTAAATAATTAAAAAATTTTCCTCATACCTATTTAACTATTTTAACTATTTTTATTTTTGCAGATAAAACCATTTTATATATGAAAAAGCTTGTTTTAAAATTCTTATTTATGTTCATGGTTGCTATTAGCCAAGCACAAGAATACATGCAGATAACAGCTATTGAGTCTGTCATACCTGGAGGTTTTGGGCGTTCTCGTTTGATTGCAACTAAACCTGATGGGCAAATTGATGAGTTACCATTAGAAAACTTCTTTAGTATGGTAGGAATTAATTTTGGTAATATACGTGGTAACGATAAAATTATAACTACGAAATTAAATGAATTAGCCAAACAAGGATGGAGTCTTGTGGGAGTTACTTCGGGGGTTTATAGTGGTTCAGAAAACCGAGCCGCAGGAATTTTTATTACTCGTTACGTTTTAAGAAGAAATTAGTTTTCACAGCTAGATAGTCCTATACATTTATCTAAAAAGCTAACGATCTAAGCATCTCATTATTCTTTTTTTCTTTTTAGATAGTCATCAAACTAACGAAATGGTTTGGAGTCTTTATTTATCGTTTTGCAGAGTTAAATTTGAAGAATGGAGAAAGTGTTTTGGGTTGAGGGAATACATTGCAGTGCTTGTGTTGATGCTATTGAGCAATTATTGAAAGAAAATCCCTGTGTCTTACAAGTTCATGTACATTTGGCTGAAAAGAAAGTTTTTTTACAACTTTCTCAGGAAATTTCTTTACAAGAGCTTAATCAATTAGTATCAAAAGCAGGTTATCAAATTCTTGAATTACAGGAAGATAATAATAATAAATTTAATTTTTTGAGAATTATTTGGTTATTAAGTTTATCCACTTTCCTAATGCTTTTAGGAATGTTTTCTATGGGCAAACTATGGTCAGAATGGATAATGGCTTTAATATCAGGTATTTTAATTTATGAAGGTAGAAAATTTTATTTAAATGCCTATAAACAAGCAAAAATAAAAAAAGCTTCTATGGATACATTAGTATCTTTAAGTACTGGAATATCATTTATTTACAGTATAGGATTATTAAGTGTTCAAACTTTTTTAAATAATTCTGCATTACACCATTACCATACTCATTTTGAAGCCGCAGGAATGATTATAGCTTTTGTTTTAATCGGAAAATACCTAGAAGATAAAGTCCAAGCTAGTACTCAAAGGTCTTTAAAGAAAATTTTGACCTATAAAAACAAAAAAGTAACAAAGTGTTTAAACGATGGTAGTTTCGTGGAGATTTTTGTCAAGGATATTCAACCCAATGATAATATTTTAATTAAGGCAGGAGAACAAATTCCTATTGATGGTATCGTATTAGAAGGAGAAAGTTATGTTGATGAAAGCATGATGACGGGGGAGCCATTGCCTGCTGAAAAAAAACCTCATAGTAAAGTTTATGCAGGAACGATAAATCAGTACCAAAATATTATAGTGAAAGCAGAAAAGATAGGTGAGAGCACTTTTTTAGAACAAATACTTAAAGCGGTAGAACGAGCGCAAGCATCAAAGCCTGATATTCAAAAGATAACAGATAAAATAGCAGGTCAATTTACTTTTTTTATTATTGGAATAAGTTTGCTTACTTTTTTTTTATGGATGTTACAAAATGATTTTGAACATGCTTTTACGTCTATGATAGCGGTCTTGGTGGTAGCCTGTCCTTGTGCACTTGGTTTAGCTACTCCTATGGCAGTGATTGTAGGAATTGGTAAAGCCGCTCAACACGGTATCTTAATTCAAAATGCAAATGCACTTGAAAAAGCAAATCATATCAGCCTAATCGCTTTTGATAAAACAGGTACTCTGACTACTGGAAAACCCAACGTGCAAAAAGTTTTATGGAACGAAACCCCCAAACCACACTGGCCTTGGCTTTGGTTCAAATTAGCCCAGCAATCTAACCATCCTCTTGCTACTGCAATTCATAATTATTTTTTTTATCTACTCCAAAACTCCCCACAAGTTTTTTTACAATTTCAAGATGTACAAACTATTGCTGGCAAAGGCATAAAAGCAATTTTAGAAGATAGCATGTACCTTATGGGAAATGAAAATTTTTTACAACAGAATGGCATTGTTATACCAGATACCTTAAAAATGTCCCTTGAAGAATACAATCAGCAAGGCAATAGTTTTGTTTTTTTTGCAAGAAATCAGCATTGCTTAGGCGTTTGTATATTAGCAGATACGCTTCGTCCCGATGTACCCCAAACCATTCAAATACTACAAAAAAAAGGTTATAAACTTTGTATTTTAAGTGGCGATAATCAAGAGACTGTTAAATTTTATGCCCAACAGTTAGGTATTCAAAATTATGAAGGCGAGTTACTTCCCATGCAAAAAGCCAAAAAAATAGCAAAATTTGAAGTTAATGGACAAAAAACTTTGATGGTAGGTGATGGAATTAACGACTCCATAGCATTAAGCAAAGCAACTATTAGTGTTGCCTTTTCATCAGGAAATGAACTTACTTCTAATGTTGCACAAGTCCTACTCATCAAAAACGAAATACATGGTATCCTAAAATTCTTAGAAATTGCTAAACAAACTCATGCACTTATCTATCAGAATTTATTCTGGGCTTTTATTTATAATTTGCTTATGATACCATTGGCAACAGGACTTTTTTATCCTATTCTAGGTTGGCGGTTTCATCCTATGTGGGCAAGTATAGCTATGTCTCTAAGTTCTATTAGTATCGTTCTTAACAGCCTCAGATTGAACAATAAATCGCTCTGCAGTGAAAATATTTACCACAGCGAACCCCATAAACCCGAGTAACTCATAAAAAATAAAAAAATAAAAACCATTAGAATGAACAAAACTGTGTATTATATTAAATTCATTATAAGTCAAATCGCTATATAGTTGTTCATAAACTCCATTTTTATAAACTTCATTCTAAAAAATATCACTCACGAATTGTTACTCCCTTTATATGCGATGCACCTACATTAAAAAAGCCAAGAACTTTTTGATTGTTTTTAGAGCGTATATTGGTAATAATATTTTCTGGTGTACGAGCAAATAAACCGCCGTTAGTCATTTCATTTTGGGCTTGTTGCAGGAAAGTCCAAGTATCTTTATTGATAGAATAGATTTCAACCCATAAACTATCCCCTGGTGAGAGCCCATCCTCAGGGTTAATAGCAAAGACAGAGATATTAGGAGTAAAATAAAAGCCATCTGCACCTTCACCGCTTGCACCATCCACTGCTAAATTGATTTGACTTGGCTTATATAAAAATACTCCATTGTAATAAGTTTTAAACCAATAATAATCAGGTCCCCCTAAACTATCCCTTGCAATAAAACCTACGATATATTTTCCTTTGCTATTTCCAAAACCATTTTCATTTTTTTCGTAGATAAAACTATCTATTACGGTAGTTCGATTAAGTTTGCTCTGGGCTTCATACTCATTTCCATTCAAACTAACCCATAATTTATATTCGTGGTTTACTTGTAAAAATGGATTTAAACTATCGGGTTGAAAAACATAATTACCCTCTCCTTCATGCACAAAAGCTACTGTGTCTTGTGTAGTTAAATCAATCAATTTGACCGTAGCATTAGGTTCTGTAGGGGCTTGTCTGTTAGAAAAGTAAGGAGCGGAATAAGTAATTTTAATAGTTTGAGGTTTTATTTGATTATTTAAAAAAGCATCAATAACAAGATATTTTTCTCCTTCGTTAAGTTTAACGTCAATAACATCCTCGCAACTGATTAACACATAAGAAAATACTATCATTAAGAAACGAAGCATCATAGGATGCCTGAGACTCAAGATGCGAAATTGCCCTTGACAGTAAGCAAAAAAATTACTAAACCGCCATGTCCAAACATTAAGCGAAACTAACCAAGTAAGGATATTCTTAAATGATTGTATAATTTTCATTGTCCTATCTTTTATCACTATCTTTTTCATACTAAAAATTGAAATTGTAAGTTACCGCAGGAACAAAAGAACCAATCACAGAATAACGAACAGCTTCTGTTTCTAAATTATTGTTTTTATTAGAGCGGAAATAAATAGAAAATGGATTTCTACGATTATAAACATTGTAAACCGAGAATACCCATTCGCTATGGAAACGCTTTCCTTCTTTTTGTTTACCGTTGAGTGTGGCTGATAAATCTAAACGATGATAATCGGGGATACGGAAGTTATTACGTTTTTCCGTAGAATTGTAAGGAATGACATACCCCTGAATTTGCACACGTGTATCAGGAAAGGTAGCCGGAGTACCTGCTAAATAAACAAAATTAACAGAGAAAGACCATCTTTTGTTGAGTTCGTAAGTAAGTACTGTATTAAGGTTATGAGGCCTATCAAAACGTGTAGGGAACCATTCATTTTTACTAATACCTTCGGTTTTACGCTCGGTTCGGGATAAGGTATAACTTACCCACCCGGTTAATTTTCCTTTATTTTTCTTGACAAAAAATTCTACTCCATAGGCTCTGCCGATTCCTTGTAGTAAATCTCCTTCTAATTTTTCATTGAGTAATAAGTTAGCATTAGGCACAAAATCTAATAAATTTTGTAAAGATTTGTAATAAAGTTCAATGGAAGTTTCAAAAGTATTATTAGCGAAATTTCTGAAATACCCTATTGCAAATTGGTCACCGAGTTGAGGTTTTATGTTATTAGTAGAGATAGTCCATATATCAATAGGAGTGGGGGCGGCTGTATTAGAAACTAAATGTAAGTACTGTGCTGTGCGGTTATAACTCGTTTTTAGTGAGGAATTTTCATTTAAATCAAACTTTAAAGATATTCGAGGTTCAGGGTTATAATAAGCTTTAATGAGTTCAAGGGTATTGTAAGATTGAGTGGTTAATAAAGTTCGGGAGACTGCAAGGTTAGTATCTGCAAAAGTATAAGCATCCCCTTTACCAATGAAATGAAAAGCAGAGAACCGTAATCCGAACTCTGTTGTAATTCTATCATTAATTTTCCATTCCTCATTAAAATATAAAGCGGACTCTATTCCGTAACGGTGTTTTAAACTTATATTCACATTGAGTTCTTCTGAGGAAACTTTTGCATTGCCTGGTTGCATGTGAAATAAAATAGACTGATAACCAAATTTAATTTTATGTTTTTCATTAGCAAACCAAGTAAAATCAGGCTTAATGCTATAATTGATGATGTTAGCGTTCCAATCAAAACCTTGCCCTTGCTCGTCCGTAAATTTGAGTTTGTAGTCATAATTGCTGTAAAAAGCTGTTAGATTAAGGAATAATTTAGGACTAATGACGTTATTCCAACGGATGGTAGTAGTTGCGTTACCCCAATTAAATTTAAATCCTGCCCCAAAAACATCTCTCCCAAAGTAACCACTTACAAATAAGGTATTTTTTTCGTTTATGATATAATTAAATTTAGCGGTCAAATCGTAGAAATAGAATTTAGCTTGTCTTAAATCTTTATTGAGAAAAGGTTTAGCAAGGATATCAATATAAGAACGTCTTGCGGCTACAATGAAAGAAGCTCTATCTTTAAGGACAGGTCCTTCCACAGAAAAACGACTAAAAATTGTTCCTATTCCACCTTTATATTCAAATTGTTTATTATTGCCTTCTTTCATGCGAATATCTAAAAGGGAAGACAATCTGCCGCCGTAGGTAGAAGGAATACCTCCTTTCACAAGTTTTACATCTTTTACAGCATCAGGATTAAAAACAGAAAAAAAACCAAATAAATGAGAAGAATTAAATACAGGGGCTTCATCTAACAGGATAAGGTTTTGGTCTATATTACCACCACGCACATTAAATCCTGAAGCTCCTTCTCCTACTGTACTCACTCCTGGTAGTAACTGTATACTTCTTACTATATCTACTTCCCCTAACAAGGCAGGCATTTTCTGTATAAACTTGATATCCAATTTATTTACAGACATTTCAATAGATTTAATGTTTTCATCTTCTTTTTTGTCTGTAATTACGACTTCCTCGCCTTCAATGATATCTTCTGTAAGTTCAAGGTCTAACTTGGTATTTTTATCTAAGTTGATTTCTTTTTCTATTTTTTTGTAACCAATATAAGAAAAAACAATGGTATGATTACCTTTCGGTAACGACAGAGAATAGAAACCATACTCATTAGTATTTACGCCAATATTAGAACCTGCTTTATAAACCACTACGCCGATAAGTTTTTCTCCTGACTTGGCATCTTTTACATATCCACTTAAAGTGAATTTTTCTTGTGCATGCACTGAGAAGGCTAACAACCATAAGAAAACTATGGAAACTGATTTCATTACTTTTAGTTTTTTGTAAGCAAATTTCAGAACAAAAATAAAACGCAAAAAGTTCTTTTGTATGAATGGTAAAAAACTGTTTTAAATAATAAAAAAGGCAACCTACTACGGGATTGCCTTCTACAAATTATGTATGTGTGTATAAATAAATTATTCTATGATTTTCATTTCTTTAATGAGATGTGTTGCACCTGCAAATTTATCAATAATAAAAAGAACGTACCCAATATTATTGCTGATACATCTTTTGTATTGTTTATCAAAGACAAGGTCGCCAGTCATAGCTTCCCAATTGCCATCGTATGCTAATCCAATTATGTTACCATTTCCATCAATTACCGAAGAACCTGAATTTCCACCAGTTATATCATTATCCGTAATAAACGAAACCATTAACTCACCATTTTTTCCATATCTACCAAAATCTTTCTTTTTAATAAGGTCAATAAGTTTTTGAGGGACATCAAACTCTTCGTCACCAGGTTTGTATTTTTCTAATATACCTTTTGTAGTAGTATAGTAGTAATATTTTGCGCCGTCATAAGGTTCATAATCAATAACTTTTCCGTAGGTGATACGTGGAGTCATATTAGCATCAGGATAAAAAAGTTTATTAGGATACATCTTCCTTAATCCTTCAATATATTTACCACGATTCGTTGATACTGTAGAATTATAAGCCACAGCTTTGCTCATTAAATTTTGTTGATAATGTTCAAAAAACTTAATCACTAAATTTGCAATAGGATCTCTTTCAATATCTTCTACGGTTGGATTTTGTATGAAATTACTTAATTTTTTAGGTTCTACTAAAAAAGACTCTTGAAAAGCAAACATAGAGAAAACTGCAAAACTATCTAATTCTCGCGGTATACCAGATTCTAAATCTCCTGAAAAGTTACCATCAATGATAGATTGAAGGATAGAAGGATGTAAATTTTTATCCACATTTTGGTAAAAAAGCCATAACATTTCTGTTAATATTTTTTTATCAGTTTCAGCATCATAATCTTTAAAGTGGGATTCTGCTTTACTTTTAAGTTCATTGATAAAAGGTTGAATAGCCTCGTTGTCATTGGGTTTAGCTTTCATCGTTTGATACATTCTTGCTACCGTAAGCCCTAATGAATTCGCACCTACGCCTAAAATGCCTACATTAAAATACAGAATTGCCTTCACATGTTTTTTATATTCTTCAACGGCTTTATCAATATTGCTAATCGCATCAGCATACTGTTTACGCGTCGCATCGGCACTTGCCCATTCTAAAAATTTCTCTTCCTCAGATTTTTTGTAAGCCACTAAATCTAAACGCTTTAATCCTTCATTCTGACCTAAATAATACTTCCAACTATTACTCAAAGAAGCGTATTTATCCGCAAGTTTAATACGAACTTCAGGATTTTTATCCATTTCTTTTTTCATGGTTTCAAGACGTTTTCCCATAATTTGGACGAGCGTTGGATTGGAGTAGTCCATAGCTAATTGAATTTGAGAGGCAGTTTGATAACGTTCCGTTCTACCAGGAAAACCAAAAACCATAGTGAAATCATTGGGTTTAATTCCTTTTAGATTGATTGGCAAGAAATGCCTTGGCTTATAAGGGACATTTTTTTCGGAGTATTCAGCAGGTTTATTATCGGGAGAAGCATAAACACGGAATAGTGAGAAGTCACCTGTATGTCTTGGCCAGACCCAGTTATCGGTATCTCCCCCAAATTTACCAATTGCGGAAGGTGGTGCCCCAACCAATCTTACATCTTTAAATACCTCATAAACAAATAAATAATATTCACCACCATTAAACATATCCTTTACCTGAGCCATGTACTTTCCATTCTCAGCAGCAGTTTTTTCTATTTCTTTTATGATGTCTTGTTTTTTATCTCCTGCATTTTTCACTTTTTCCGTTACATCTTCCATTCTGAATAATATAGAAGCCGTAATTTCTGGGCAATACTTCTCTTCACTTTTTTTCATTGCCCAAAACCCATTCGTCAAGTAATCATTCTGTACAGTACTATGATACTGAATGCTACTGTAAGCACAGTGATGATTTGTAAGCATTAAACCTTCATTAGAAATAAATGTAGCCGTACAAAACTGTAACCATACAATAGCATCTTTTAAACTGGATTTATTTACACTGTAAATATCTTCTGGCGTGAGCTTAAGTCCCATTTTTTTCATTTCTTGGTAATTTTTACCAATCAACAAGGGAAGCCACATGCCCTCGTCGGGGGGAGTATCCGCTTTACTTGTACTTACAAGAAAAGAAAAAACTAATAAAAACCTAAAAACATGATGCTTTTTCATTGATACTAATATTTCTTGCAAAGATATAGTAAGAAAGAATAAAGAGAAAATGTTTTATCCAAACTGTTTAACTAATTTTTCCTTTTTCAATACGCAGGGTCCTATGAGCTAAATCAGGTAATTTTAAATTATGAGTGGCTATGAAAAATGCTATATGAAATTCTTGATTTAGCTCTAAAAATAAATGAAATAGTTCCTCCGTATGATATGAGTCTAAATTACCGGTTGGTTCATCGGCTAAAATAAGTTGTGGTTTATTGATTAACGCCCTTGCAACTGCCACTCTTTGTTGTTCCCCACCTGATAACTGTGATGGTAAGTGATGTAGTCTTTCTTTTAATCCAACTCGAACCAAAATTTTTTCTGCTTCTTCCAGTGCTTGTTTGGGTGATAATCCTTTTACCATAGCAGGAATTGCAACATTTTCTACGGCCTGAAACTCTTCTAATAAGTGATGAAACTGAAACACAAAACCAATATTTTCATTACGAAATTTGGATTTCTGATTCTCGTTCCAACGATTTACTGGTTGACCATTGAAAAAAATAGTTCCCGCATCAGGTTCATCTAATGTCCCTAAAATATGTAACAAAGTACTTTTTCCTGCACCTGAAAAACCCAGTAAACATGCTAACTCGCCTTGTTTTATCTCCAAACTAACTCCTTGTAATACAACTAATTCTCCGTATTTTTTTACAAGATTCTCTGCTTTTAACATGTTTAGCAAAAGTACATACAATTTTTTTACAACAAGCTATAAATCCCTAACCCTAAAATATTACTAATAGCAAAGCCTGCAAGCCCTGCTGTAATACCAGGTAAAAGCAAATCATCATTTTTAAAATGTTTGACAAACATTGGTATGAAAGCAGGACTCATTACACAAGCAACAGCACAAATCATCATTACCTCAGGGTTAATCCTAAAAATTCTACTCAACAAAACCTGGAGTCCAAAACTCAAAAAAACTATTAAAAATGAAGCTACAAAAAGCATATCCAGGTGCTGAAAAATTTGGGTTATCTCTAAAATTAAGCCTGTTGAAAAACAAAATACCGTAATTAAGAAATTAGCATAGTTTTCATTTTGCGATAAATTTCTAATGTAGGGTTGCGTAGAGCCTACAATCCCAAGAATAGTAATCATAAGCATAAAAAAAGGAATTTTTAAATCTCCAAAAAATATAAAACTCGTACCTACGGAAAAAAGTGTAACGAAAATAGTTAATAAAAGCGGTAAAAGCTTTTGAAAGAGAGTTTCTCGTTTGTGATAAGGAGCACTAATTGAAGATTGAAAACGAATAAAAGGGTAGGGTAAAATTTTTTGTAGCAAGGGTTGTATAAACAACATAAAAAGTATAAATAAGCTACTTGCCATAAGGTCAACCGTGTTAGCGATAGCAATAACCTCAAAAGGAACCTTTAAACTTAATCCTATAGCATTTAAATTAGGGGTTCCTCCAATAAATACTCCCACTAACATGGCTACTATTTTTTTTTCAATCTCATCATAAATCAAATATTTTCCTACTATATATCCTACTAAACAAATACAAAAACAAGCTATACAAAAACTTTTGACAGTCAATGGAGCTTGTTTAAGCCACTGCACAAAATCTGCTTTAAAAATGAGTAAAGGCATAGCCAAAGGAATACTTAAATAAATCATACCTTGAATCACTTCTCTTGAAAAGAAATCAAAGGTTGCTAATTTTAAGAGTATTCCGATACAATAGGCTAGCAGAATATAATCTAATTTTATTTTAGCATAAGTATAATCACGGTAGTAATATATTACAAATGGTATGAGTAAACACACCAGTAAAGTTATTATCATAAATGCTGGCAGGCTATTGAAATTAGTTATTAAGCCTTTTTATTTTTTTCTCGAATGGAATTAAAGATTTGTTTGATTTGGTCTTGGGAGAACATTTGAGCAAAGAAATTAAACTGTCCGTTTTGTAGGTGTTCGCCGCCATCAATGGTAATACATTCACCGTTAAGGTATCGCGCTAAATCAGACATCATGAATACTGCTAAATTAGTTAATTCTTCATGCTCACCATAGCGTTTCATAGGAATGCGTTGAATATAAAATTTTTCTACTTCTTTGGAAGGCATTAGTCTATCCCAGGCTCCTTTGGTAGGAAAAGGACCAGGAGCAATAGCGTTACAACGGATACCGTAGTTTGCCCACTCAAAAGCTAATGTCATTGTCATTGCATAAACACCTGCTTTCGCACATGCACTCGGTAACACAAATGCACAGCCTGAATGCGTGTAAGTAGTTACTATATTTAAAATATCAGACTGAGGTATCTTATTTTCAATGATATATTTACCAAAAGCATGAGAGCAATTAAAAGAACCTTGTAAAACAATATCAGTAACGGCTTTAAAACCGTTCGGAGTCAAATCTTCTGACGTCGCTAAAAAATTTCCAGCCGCATTATTCACTAATCCATTTAAACCTCCAAGCTCTTGTACGCAGTATTGAACCGTAGTTTTTACTTGTTCATAATCTCGTACATCACAAACATGGTAAATTACTTTGGAATTATCGGTTTTTGCTATAAGAATTTCATTTAATGCATTTTTTAATTTCTCTTCATCTCTACCACAAATAGCAACATCAGCACTATGAGCGGCGAAAGCTTTTGCCATCGATAAACCCAATCCACTACCGCCTCCTGTTATGAGTATTTTTTTCCCTTTTAATATCTCTTTTATAAACATACTAAAAATTTTTCGCAAGTTAGGAATTTTTTTTATTCATTTTTTATATAACTTGTAATTTCTGATATGCAACCTTATAAACAGAGGGTCTAGTAAAAAAAAACATCTTTAGATTATTTGGTGATTACCATCATCAAATAATATTGTGGATGTTCTGAAATATATAACCTTAATCTTTCCTTTTAAAGCTAAAAAGCAAGAATCAGAGAAATGTTTACAATATTTTGAGGTCTTCCCAAAAGGAAAGAAAATACAACTGTTTATAATAATAAAGGATGCAAATAATAAAATTATCTGGATTAAAGTCCAAAAGGCATTGTTTCGCAGTGCGTTAGTTTGTTTTAATCACTTTTCTTTTTAGATTCTTTTTTTACTGACTGTTCTTCATTTTTCATGTTTTGAACTTCTTTTCGAATTTCTGTTGCTAAATTTTTCAACTCTTGCATAGCTTTGCGTACTCTAGTACCAGCCGCTTTGTTGTTTTTCTCATAAAACTTTCCAAAATCTTCTTCTACACGGTCAATAATCTCTTTGATTTGTTGAAAACGATTCATACTCATATGTCCTTTTACGATGCAAACTTATAGAATATTTATAATTCCACAAATTTTTTTTTAAAAAAATCAATAAAAATTTTTTGTTATTGATTTGATTTAAACGGTTAAAGCATTTGAAACTATTTTTAAATTTGTTTCTGTAAAAAAGTCATAATATAAATCCTTTATTTTCAAATTATTAGATAGAACCCAATCAGAATCTATATCAAACCAGGGTATTACTACAAAACTCCTTTCTTGAATGTAAGGGTGCGGAAGAATTAAATTATTACCGTTGAAAATCACATTTTCATAGTCTAACAAATCTAAATCAATAGTTCTGTTTTCCCATTTTTGAGTTCTTATTCTACCGAGTTGTTTTTCAATATGAAGTAGAGCATTAAGAAGTTCGCTAGGGCTTAGGTAGGTTGATATTTTCATAACACCATTATAAAAAGGGAATAGATTGGGATTTCCCCAAGGTTCAGTTTCGTAAATATTAGAGATATTTAGAATTGTTACTTTTTTTTCTAATGCTTTAATAGCACTTTTTAGATAATCTAAACGTGGTTCTATATTAGAACCTAAACCAATGAAAGCAATAGGCATAAAATCTTAAAAATCTAAAATAGAAGTTTTAAATTTGGGAAATTGAATTCTTTTAATTGAAAAACAAAGTCCTGTATCTGTATCTAATTCAAAAATAGCACCTTGTAAACATAAATCTCCCTCAGCTAATTTGTATTTTTGGGGAGTTTGATATAAAAAACGTTGAATAGAGGTTTGGGTATCCATTCCGATTACAGAATGGTAAGGGCCACAAAACCCTACATCAGTGATATAACCTGTTCCATAAGGTAGAATTTGTTCATCAGCTGTTTGAACATGCGTATGAGTGCCTCCAATAGCAGAAACTTTTCCATCTAAAAAACGCGCAAAAGACCATTTTTCTGCTGTTGCTTCCGAATGAAAATCAATGAAAATAAGCGATGTTTGGTCTTTTATTTCCATTAGTAATTTCTCTGCCGCACGAAATGGGCAACTAATAGGATTACTAAAAAAAGTTAATCCCCTTAAATTGATGACAGCTATTTGAAAAGGAGTATTTTTAATTTCATATATACCGTAACCGAAACCAGGTACTCCCTCAGGATAATTATAGGGTCTTAATAAGCGTTTTTCTTTTTCCATCAAAGGAAATATTAAATGTTTATCGAAAGAATGGTCTCCTCCTGTAATTACGTCAGCACCTGCATTAAGTAATTGATGAACAATAACATCGTTTATGCCTCTTCCTTGATGTGAATTCTCTGCATTGACTACACAAAATTGTATGTCCTCTTGTTTTTTGAGTTCTGGAATATGCTTGCAAACAAACTCTACTGCTTCTTCTCCAACTATATCCCCCAACATTAAAATTCTAATATCCGCCATTTTTAATAAATTCCGCTATCTCAAATAAATCTAAATTCTTTTGATTACCTGTTACAAGGTGTTTTAAACTGTAAACTTCTTTTTGTATTTCCTCCTCTCCCACTATTAACACATAAGGAATTTGTTTCTTATCTGCTAATTGGATTTGTTTGCCTAGTTTATCATTTTTCGGAGAAATTTCTGTCCTAATATTTCGCTTTCTTAAAAAATTTGCTAATTCAAATACTTTTTTTAAGTGTTTATTATCAAAATAAGCAATGAATATCATCGGTATTTTTAAATCTAAATTTTGGAAAAGTTGCAATTCGTTCATAGCGTCATAGATGCGGTCTATTCCGAAAGAAATACCTGCACCGCTTAAACCTTCTTTACCAAATAAAGCTGTCAAGTTATCATATCTACCACCGCCTCCAATACTACCTACTTTCATATCCTGTAATTTCACCTCTAAGATACTCCCAGTATAATAGTTCAACCCTCTCGCCAAAGCTAAATCAAAAATCAAATATGTTTCTATAGCAGGATTGGTGCTACAAACAACTTCATATATCCATTCTAATTCTTCTAAAGCTTTTAACCCTGACGGTAAATTACAAAATTCCTCTTTCAAAAAATTTATGGTCTCTTTAAAACCCTCCTGCAATTGAAAAATCTTTTGAATTTTTTGAATAACCTCTTCATGAAAGCCTTTTTGTTGTAACTCTTCGGTAACTCCCTTCCATTGAATTTTGTCTAATTTATCAATAACAATACAAAAATCAGAAAATTTATCTGAAATATGCAGTAAATCTACCACAGCCTGAAGAACTTGTCTATGGTTGATATGAATAGTAAAACGCTGAAAACCTAAATTTTTTAGGGCTTCGTAATACATTTGAATAAATTCTACTTCATAAACTAACGAATCTGAACCAACAATATCCGCATCGCATTGCCAAAATTCACGATAACGCCCTTTCTGAGGAGAGTCTCCACGCCATACCGGTTGTATTTGATATCGTTTAAAAGGAAGTACTATCTCATTTTGATGCATCACTACAAAACGAGCTAATGGCACTGTTAAATCATAACGTAATACCTTTTCGCATATTTGATATCCTAACTTATTATAATCTTTTTCTTTAAGTAGCTGTTCATCTACTCCTTTCAAAAAATTACCTGAATTTAATACTTTGAAAATCAGGCGGTCTCCCTCTTCACCATACTTGCCTATCAAAGTATTTAGCTTCTCAACAGCAGGAGTTTCTATTGGAAGAAAACCATAATTCTCAAATACTTTTTTGATTGTTTGAAAAATATATTGCCTTTGTTGAACCTGATAAGGTAAAAAATCCCTCGTTCCTTGCGGAATAGATGGTTTCTCTTTTGCCATAAACGCAAAATTATAGAAAAACTAACTTATCTCTCAAAAAATTATTTATCTTAAATATAAATTAGAGCTATTAGCATTTTTCTTCGCTTTTATTATTTAAAGTTTTTATTCTTCTACAACGATTTAATATGTAAATTTGCAATTAAAAAACGACTTTCATGAAGCATATACTACAATACATTCAAATCAGCACTCAACTATATCCCCAAAATACTGCTATTCAACAAAATGAAAAAACCTTGAACTATCAACAAGTATGGGAACAAGCATGCCGAATTGCAGTGCTTTTGAACCAAGAAGTCAACCCTTGGATTGCTATTAAAGTTCATAAAACTATTGATTTGCTACCCGCTTTATTAAGCTGTTGGCTAGCAGGAAAGGGCTACGTGCCTATACATCCCTCTTATCCTACGGAAAGAGTTCAGTTTATCCTTCAAGATTGCCAAGCCAATGTTATAATAGACCCCCAAAATCAAACTCTTATTAAAGATAATTTTCTTATTCACTGGGAAAATTTACCTCCCTACAACGATTACATACCAGAAAGTATCTTTTCATTTGATAATCCTGCCTATTTATTATTTACTTCTGGTTCTACTGGTAAACCCAAAGGAGTTCCTATCTATCACTCCCAGTTAGCCACTTTCATTGATGCACTTTTTTTACATCAGCCCCTAAAATTTTCTTCTCAAGACCGCTTCTTACAAATGTTTGAATATACTTTTGATTTATCCGTATTTAGCACTTTTTTCCCTTTATGTTTGGGAGCTTCTACTCATATACTACCTAATGATGGTATAGCCGCTTTTAATATTATACAAGTACTTGAAGAACAAAATATCACTATTGCTCTCATGGTACCCTCTGTATTAAACTACCTCAAACCTTATTTTAATGAAATTTTTTTACCTCAATTACGCTATAACCTCTTTTGTGGAGAACCTTTAAAATGGAACATACTTAAAGAATGGAAAAAATGTCTGCCTAACGCTTATTTAGAAAATGTTTATGGTCCTACTGAAGCCACTATTTTCGTTAGTTATTATCCTATAACAGACCTAACCGAACAAGAATGTTGGAACGATATTGTCCCTATTGGTAAAGCTTTACCTCATTCAAAACTTTATTTATTAGACGAAGAATTGATTATAGCAGGGGGACAAGTAACAAATGGCTATTGGAATTGCCTAGATAAATCAAAAGAAGTATTTTTTCAAAAAGATGGTGTCAATCACTATAAAACAGGTGATATATGCAAACTGAATGAAAATCAAAATTTTGTTTACATTGAAAGGAAGGATTTTCAAGTAAAAATTGATGGGCATCGTGTAGAATTATCAGAAATTGAAAAAGTAGCCTATAATTTTTTACAGGAAGAATGCGTTGCTTTAGCAGTACAGAACGCACAAAATACCTATAGTTTGTTTCTTTTTGTAAGATTAGGTACCAATATTTCAGAACTTCAAAAGTATTTAGAGCAATATTTACCGCCCTATATGCTACCTAAACATATTTATGAACTATCAACATTTCCTACCAATTTAAGTGGTAAATTAGATAGAAAACAATTGATGGAAATCGCTAAAAGTTATGTATAAGAAGAACTATAAGATAGGAATATTAGGTGGGGGACAATTAGGGAGGATGCTCATACAATCTTGTATCGATTTTAATGTAATAACCTATGTAATGGACCCAGACCCGAACGCTCCATGTAGTAAGATTTGTCATGAATTTTTAAATGAAAATTTTCAAGATTATGATGCAGTAATTTACTTTGGTAAAAAAGTAGATGTCTTGACCATAGAAATTGAGCATGTCAATGTAGATGCTTTGTTTGAACTTCAGGATAGGGGAGTTAAAGTTTACCCACAACCCGAAATTGTTCAGATGGTTCAAGATAAAGGCGTTCAAAAAAAATTTTTTCAAAATCAAGGATATCCAACATTACCTTTTGAATTGCTAACCAACCCACAAGAGGAACTTAAAATACATAAAGACTTTTTACCTGCCTTCTTAAAGTTGAGAAAAGGTGGTTATGATGGTAGGGGTGTACTCCCAATCCATGATATTAACCAAGAGAACCTGTTCGTATTTAAAGAACCCTCCGTATTAGAAAAAAAAATTGCCTGTAAAAAAGAGTTAGCTGTAATTGTTGCAAGAAATATTTTTGACGAAATAGCGGTATATCCCGCTGTAGAAACGGTTTTTCATCCTAATTATCATTTGGTAGATTACTTAATTTCACCAGCCGCCATCACTGAAAGTATTGCAAAACAAGCTGAAGAAATCAGTATTCATTTAGCGAAAACCTTAAATTTAGTCGGTATTATGGCTGTGGAATTCTTTTTAGACAATCAAGACAAATTATATATCAATGAAATTGCTCCAAGACCTCATAATTCTGGACATCAAAGCATGGAAGCTAATGATTGTTCTCAATTTGAAATGCTCCTAAGGGCTATTTCTGGTTTACCTTTGGGCTCCACTAAAATTTTATTTCCCTCCGTAATGATTAACATCCTAGGTGAAGCAGAGCATACAGGAACCGCAGTTTACCAAGGACTGCATGATGTCCTAAAACTAGAAGGAGTTTATTTACATCTATACGGTAAATTGATTACTAAACCCTACCGAAAAATGGGACACATCACTGTTACCGATACTTCCTTAATTAAAGCTATTGAAAAAGCTATGAGCATTAAAAGTGCATTGAAAGTCATCACCTAATTTTTTGAAACTTTCTGTTCCTTAAATTTACGTATATTTGCTCATAAAATTTTTTTTAATGACTTGGAATTTCTAAAAAAATTATACGCATTAATTGCTATTGTTTCCTTCTGTTTTGGGGGTATATTATTCTATTATGACTACTCCCAAACTAATTTGGATTACTTCCGTGATTATGAACAAAATATCCATCAAGAGCTTCAAAAAACTATAAACTCTTGCGAAATAACCTTAAAGGAACTATCGATAACACAATCACGAAAACCTTTTTCCTTCAAAGAAAAAAAATTCTTAATTTTGATTTTTAATAACGATTTTTCATTGACCTATTGGTCTGATTACTTTTTTATCCCCTCCAAAGAAGATATTTTTAAAAAAGACCTCCAAAACCCTTTTCTCTATCAAGAAAAAGATAAATATTTTTATATTATACCATTCAAAACACCAAAAGAAATTTTACTTGGAATAATTCCGTTAGCATTAAACTACCCTATTAAAAATGAAAGTTTAATCCCTTATTACTTTACTGGAAATTATTCTTCTACTCTGTTCCATCAAATATCCCAAATCAGCAATACTAAATACCAATACGGAATTAGTTATTATGGTAAAAATAATGAATTTTTGTTAAGTTTAAGAATGCAAGATGCTGAACCCTTACGATATTTCTGTAAAATTACTACTTTGATATCATGGTCTATCTGTGGTTTAGCATTTTTATTATTCTGGATAGTATATAAACCAAATCCAGAATGGAAAAGTGAGTTTTTATTTACACTTACAATTATAGTTTTTAGGATTTTTCTTATTATTTCTCATTTTCCTTATAACTATGTTCAAATACCTTTATTCTCCTCGCAAATTTTAGCTATCAATGAATGGAATCCTTCACTAGGAGATTTATTTCTAAATTTTATTTTAATTGCTTTTATTACATACCGATGGTATCAATGGTTTCATGGACGCAACTGGATTTTAAAATGGTCTTGGAAATGGATTATCCTTATTCACTTCATTTTAACTATTTTTACTTTCATTTTATTCTTTACTTTTTTCTCTCTATTTCGTTTAATCATTGAAAACTCACTAGTCTATTTTGAATTTACTGATATCTTTGAGATAAATGTCTATTCAGGACTTTTAGTAATTATTCAATCAATAGCTTTACTCATTTTATTTTTTTTACTAGACGCTATCGTGCTATTTAGCATTGCTCTACTTCATAACATAGAAATCCGCTTTAAGTATACAGCGCTTTTTGTATGCTATACTATTATCATATTTTCTTGCTATAATCTTTTACCAATAAAGGATGATTTTTTTGATATATACCATGTATTTACCCTAATCTTTTTTATAGCTTTAATTTATCATTTAAAACTACAAAACACAGGGCATAAAAACTATTTTTCTGCTTTGTTAATTATAACGGCTTTAGCTTCTATAATGAATTTAGCTTTATCCAAAAGTTTTGAAAAGTCTACGCATGCAAACTACGAAAAAATTACTAGAACCTTTGCAAACCCCCGAGACCTTGTCATGGAATTTACCTTCAATGAATTTGTAGAAAACTTAAAATCTGATAAATTCATTTTTCATTTTACCAGACCACTACCTAATAACACGGAAAAAATCAAAATCATTATCAATCGTTTGACTACCCAATACTTAATACCAAATTTTAAAAGCTATGATTTCAAAGTTTTTGTTTATGACCACAACCACAATCGGCTCGATAATCAAAATGAATTACAACCATTAGAAACAGAAAAACTAGAAAAAACATTATCTCCTTATTTAAAATTTGTTAATAATAAAAGAACTTTCTACGAATATGTATATTTGGGAAAGTTTTCTTTACTTTCTGAAGAATTAGGAGTAGTCAATTTAGAAATAGAATTTTACCCGAAAGCGAATTTTGGTCAAAAACTTTATCCTCAACTCTTACTAGATGAGTCGATAAGACAAAAATTAAGGTTGCCAAAAGGGTATGAAATAGGGCTTTATTACCGAAATATACTAATCAATAAATTAGGAAACGCTGTTTTTCCTTTATATTTAAATGAAAACATCTTACAAGAAGAACTCAAAAATCAACAAAAATATAGCATATATTATGATAAAATTTCAGATGAAAGGGCTATTATTATAAAAGCCCCTGTTCGTACCTTCTTTTCTAAACTTACTTCCTTTACTATCCTTTTTTATATCTTTTCTTTAATTTATACCATTATTAACTTACCTTCTTTGCTACGACTCGTTTTAAATTTTAATTTCAAAAAGCTATATAAAAGTTTAGCTCTCCGTATCCAAACTTATTTTTTACTTATTAGTTTGCTTCCTATTGTCATCTTTTCCTTTTTGATTACCCCTTTGTTTACCAATTTTTTTAAAACACAAATTGAATTTGACCTGAAAGAAAACATTAAACAATTCGCCAACCATTTAGAAAATCATTTATTTCAGAACACCATAACCCCCTCTGAAAACTTTGTTAGTTATGATTTATTAAACTATTATTCTGATTTAATGGATTTAGACATCAATGTTTTTGATAAATACGGAAAAATTATCAGTACAACTTTGCCGCGTCTTTTTCAGACCGATATTATCTCTAATTATATGAACCCCTTTGTTTACCATGAATTTAAGAATGGTTATCAATCGGAAATTATTCAAAATGAAAGAGTTGGTAACTTGGAATACATTTCTGCTTATGTACCTCTTATTGACAAGAATTATATAATCGTAGGTTATTTGAATATTCCTTATTTAGCAAAGCAAGATTTACTGAATACGCAAATCCGCCAATTTTTAGCTTATTTAATCAACCTATACATCGTTTTAATTTTAACAACAATTCTGTTTGGTTTATTTACCTCTTCAACAATTACCTTTCCTTTAAAAATATTGAGTGAAAAACTTCAGAAGTTAGCATTGGGAAGCCCAAACGAACCCATAGAATGGAATAGCAATGATGAAATTGGAGAATTAATTTTAAATTATAATCAGATGGTAAAACAGTTGTCGGAATCTGAACAATTACTAGCTAAGAGTGAAAGAGAAGGTGCATGGCGTACAATGGCAAGGCAAGTAGCCCATGAAATTAAAAATCCTCTAACCCCCATGAAACTTAGCATGCAAATGCTTATGAAAAAAATCGATAACCATAATCCTTCCTATGATTTAGTACAAAAAATTGGAAAAACCATTTTATCCCAAATTGATGCTCTCACCCATATAGCAAACGCTTTCTCTAATTTTGCTAAAATGCCTGAAGGAAATAAAGAATGGATTTCTTTAAATACCATACTATTAGAGCTTGCTCAATTATATCAATCCGCAGAAGAAGCGGAAGTCGTTATTACTGTCCCTGTACAAGAAATTAAGATTTTTGCCGTTAAAGAACAAATTACAAGAGTATTGATAAACCTTATCAAAAATGCTTTACAAGCAATGCCATACTACGGAAGAGTAGAAGTCGGTGTTGAGCAAAATGAAAGCCAAGTAAAAATTTTTGTAAAAGATAACGGAATAGGTATTCCTATTGAAAATCAATCCCGAATTTTTGAGCCCAATTTTTCCACTAAAACCTCCGGTATGGGTTTAGGCTTAGCTATGTGTAAAAATATCATAGATGCCCACAAAGGAACTATTCAGTTCTACTCAAAAGAGAATGAAGGTACTTGTTTTGAAATTACTTTTCCAATTTCTAAATCAAAACAAAATGCTAATACACTATAAAACAAAAAAATATATATTTGCGTAAAATATAAAATAGTAATTATGAGCAGTGAAGAAGCCAAAGAAATAGCTCAAATACTGAAAGAAGGAAAAATCTTTAAAGATACTGAATCGGTTCAAGGTTTTATTGAAATTTACTACAATGAAGAAGATGACGAATTTGTTAAATACTCTGAAATATTTATAGAAGACCTTTATAGTCCTGAAACTGAAATGAAAAGTTTATCCGAGAACCAATTAAAAAAGTATTTAGAAAAAAATTATGATTATGATTTTGTCATTTCCAATTTAGTAGAATCATGAAAATATTTCTTTGGAGTTGGTTTTTGATGGGCTTAATGGCTTGTGTAGAAATTTCTGCTTATCAAAAAGAGGTACTTACTTTTCGTAAAGAAAAAGATTTTTATTTTAAGAACATGCCAGATTCTCCTATCCCCGATACCTTAAAGCCTAATTTCAATAGACTTGCCTATTTTCCAATTGATGAAAAATGGATTTTAAATGCTAAATTTCTTCCTAAAAATGATACTTTTAATGCTGAAATTGCCGGTTTAATTGAATTTCAATACCAAAAACAAATTTATCGATTAACCGCTTTCTGGGAAGATACCTTAAAAAAAAGTATTCTTTTTTTACCTTTCAAAGATAAAACCTGTGGTATTTCTACCTACAGTGGTGGTAGATACTTGAATATTAATTTCCAAGAAAATACTGAATTGAAGGTAGATTTTAATTATGCTTATCACCCTTTTTGCGCCTATAATCCAAACTATATCTGTAAAAAAGTTCCACAAGAGAATACTCTTGACTTTGAAGTACTAGCAGGCGAAAAGTTGAATGAGGATATTGCCCCAAAAAACACTAATTAGAATACTTAATCCATTTTGTTTGGTAGGTTTTACCATCTTTCTCTTGAAGTACTAAATAATATAGACCATTCTTTAAACCTTCAAGATTAATTTTAAGTAGTGTATTATCCACTAATGTAAATGATATGGGAATTACTTGTCCGAGAGAATTATAAAGAGTAACTGTATAATCCAGCCTATTTAAGTGAGAAAGCGGTATATTAACAAAATCGGAAGAAGGATTAGGATAAATGGGTAAGAAAGACCATTCGGATTTTGATTTAGCAGTGTAAGTAGAGCATTGAACAGGAGTACCAATTTGTTCAGTGAATATCCCATTAGAAACACTCCAGTTATACCATGTTCCACCAGTTCCAAGTTGCCAATTGTTTAGATCAAAAGAATTACTACCTAAGCTATTTCCTTTTATTTGATAGGCTTTCAAGGCAAGCCCATTTAAATTCCATGTTAAAGGTTGATGGGGAATACAATTCTCAGGTTGATGGTTTACTAACTCACAATTTACTTGGATAAAGTAAGCATTATCATCATAATTAGGATAATCACCGAATACGCTTGCAATACCGTTCGTATCTATACATACAGCAGTGTATTCATCGCAGGCAATAGCTTTTGCAACCTTTCCAAAATCAACATATATTCTTGCTAAAAAAGCGACTAATCTTCCTTTTCTATCTGGATTATCAAAATGAGTATCAGTAATAACGTCATATAAAAAACGATTTTGAATAAAACTTATTGAGTCTATAGTTACGAGAGTATCAAAAGGATTTGATAGTGCGATATAAGAAGTAACGGTTCCATTTTGGGCAGTAAAATAATACTTTCCTAGAATGGCCATACCTGCGCTTGTTCCTCCCACCACTATATTTTTTTGTCGTATAGCATGATTAATAGCACTATCAACAGGGGAATTTCTCCAATAATGAACGTAAGTCCATTGATTACCGCCCGCAAACCATATAGCTTCTGCTTGTTGAATTTTTTGAATGATATATGGTTCATAACTTGCTTGTGCATTATGAAATACAATCGTTTCAACAGAATGAATTGGAACTCCTAAATCATTAAAAAAATAAGAATTATAACCATCTGACCCCGACGTTCTCAATACTAATACATCGCCTCCGTTTGCTCTTTGTAAAAACCAACGCATAGCATTATCGTTTTCTTTTGCCCCGCCCATTAAACAAATACCCCCTAATGGACTAACAATTGTATCCGATGCATCTCCCATGAAATAACTGGTATAATTTTGAGCAATACTTATAAACGGTAAAAAACAAATAATTGAAAAACAGTATCTTATAATTTTCATTGCCATTATTTTTTTAATTTAATCTTTACTACTTCAAGAGATTTCGTTTAGTTCTTCCGCAATATAATTTGGGTTTATACCTTTGATAAAGCATACTCGATAGATTCCAGTAAATCCTCCGTATCTTCAATCCCGACGGAGAGGCGTATTAGGGTGTCTTTAAGTCCTCCTTTCAATCTATCTTCGCGCGGTATAGAAGCATGAGTCATAGTTGCGGGATGCCCAACCAAAGATTCTACACCACCTAAGCTTTCAGCAATGGTAAATAATTTTGCATTTTTCATGAAATTAAAAGCACTCGCGATACTATCATTTTTAAGTGTAAAAGAAACCATACCTCCAAAGTCCCTCATTTGTTTTTGAGCAATATCATGATTTGTATGACTTTCTAAGCCAGGATAGTAAACTTTTTCAATTTTGGAATGATTATTTAAAAAATTCGCGATAGCACTAGCATTTTTACAATGTTGAGCCATTCTTAAATGTAATGTTTTAAGCCCTCTTTGCACTAAAAAACAATCAAAAGGACTCGGTACAGCACCACAAGAGTTTTGTAAGAATGCTAATTGTTGGTAAAGTTCATCATCATTCGTCATTAAGCAACCCATTACGACATCAGAATGCCCTGCAAGGTATTTGGTAGCTGAATGTACTACAATATCTGCCCCTAGGTCTAATGGATTTTGCAGAAAAGGTGAAGCAAAGGTATTATCTACGACGGTTATGATATTAAGCTTCTTAGCAATTTCTACAATACTTTGGATATCAATAATATTGAGAAGTGGGTTTGTAGGAGTTTCTATCCAGAACATTTTAGTATGGGTACTTAAAACAATATGAACCAAATCAATTTCTTGAAGAGGAATAAAATGAAATTTAATGCCGAACTTAGCGAAAACTTTGGTAAATAATCTGAAAGAGCCACCATAGAGGTCATTAGTACAAATAACTTCATCTCCTGGTTTTAAGAGTTTGATGACGGTATCCTCTGTAGCCATTCCTGAAGCGAAGCATAAAGCATATTTAGCATTTTCTAATGCAGCTAAGGTAGTTTGAAGAGCAGTACGCGTAGGATTATGAGTTCTTGAATATTCATAGCCTTTGTGCTTGCCGGGTTCTTCTTGCGCATAAGTAGACGTTTGAAAAATAGGAGTTATAACAGCTCCCGTTGTAGCATCAGGCTCATTGCCAATGTGAATAGATTTCGTACCAAATTTCATATATCTATTTTTTATTTTACTTCAAATCCAATAAATAGCACATCATCCGTTTGTTGATAATTACCTTTCCATTCATCAAAAGCTTTATCAATTACTTGTATTTGTTCATTTAATGATAGTTTTACACTCTCTTTAATTAGAGTTCTTAATTTTTTGGGAGTAAACTTTCTACCCTCCGGTCCACCAAACTGGTCTATTATACCATCCGAAAATATATAAAATCTATCTCCCGTTTCTAACTGTATATTTCTAGATGTAAATATTTTATTAGCATATTGGTCACCACCAATAGGAAAACGGTCAGGTTTCATTTCAATAAGCTCTTGATTTTTTTTCAGTATCATTAAAGGTCTATTTGCACCGGCAAATTCTAACATCTTAGAGTTTAAATCCAACTTAACTAATACCATATCCATACCATCTTTACTGGAGCCACCTTGTTGATGTAATAGAACTTGGACTCTGAGGTCTAATAATTGTAAGATTTCAGCAGGTTCGCTAATTGCGTTCTCTGTGATAATAGATTGTAAAGAGTTTTGTCCAAGCATACTCATTAAAGCACCAGGAACGCCATGCCCTGTACAATCAGCGGCAACTAAAAACAAATTATTTCCTTGCTTATCAAAGAAATAAAAATCACCAGAAACAATATCTCTTGGCTTATAAATTATGCTAATATTCAAATAACTAGCATAATCATTTGGGGATGGTAAGATAGCTTCTTGTATCCTTTTAGCGTAAACTATACTTTCGTATATTTCTTGGTTAATGATTTCTAATTCCTTTTTTTGTTGATTAATTTCTTGAGTAGCTTCTTCAATTTTTTGAGCAAGTTCTGCGTTTCGTCTTTCTAGTCGTTTTAAATTGTATTGTATTAATAACCATATTAAGAATATGACAACGAATAAATAGATGATATAAGCCCATAGAGTTCTATACCAAGGTGGGGTTATATAAACATGAATATAATCAGGTTCACCTACTGTTCCATCGGCGGCTTGTGCACGTACATGAAAAGTATATTGCCCTTCCGTTATTCCGTTTAAAGTAAAAATTGGGGAACTCTGCCATTCTGACCAATTCTCAATTAAACCTCCTATCTTAAACTGATAAGATAAGCCCTCTCCACTTTGTAAATCATTACTTGAAGCAATTACCTTTAATACTTCCCCATAAGGTACTACAATAGATTTAGAATTTTGTTTTTTAAAATCTGATAATCCACCATAAAGAATATCACTTTCATTTTCAAAGAAACGAATAAATGTTTTTAGGGATTTTGGGGATTGATACTGAGATAAGTTTAATTTATGTAATTGGTCAGAAAAAGCTATCCAAGAGTTATTACCGTCAGAATAGAATGCTGTTGGTAGTTCTTTTCTAAAACGATTGAAAGAAATAGAATCAGGAATAATCTGATTATTAGATATTTTAAAAGGGAGTATTCCTTGATTGTCATAAGTTATTAGTAAACTATTAGCTCCCCATAAATTAGGCTTTGCATTTTTAAGTGCATTAAATGGTTGAAATTTATTTTCATTTTCAGGAATAAAATAACCCTTATTAGTCTCTACAATCAATTGGTGATTAATAAAATGTACAATAGCTTTAGCGGCGGGTATTCCTTCTTCAATACCATAAAACTTTGCAGTTGATGGAGGAATAAATTTCACTAAACCTTTATAATTAGTCCCTATCCAAATATTTCCTTTTGAGTCTTTAACAATACTATTAGTTTCGAGAGAAACATTTTCTATAAAGTTGTTGATTTTGTGTTTTCCATCAATAAGTTGTATATTACCTGCACAATCCTGCCCAGCAAACCAAAGTAAATCTGCCTGGGAATTAAGATAGTATACAGGCTTTTCCCTATAAATCAATTGAGTATTGACTTCATTTACAACAGAGATACCAAAATTAGAAGCAATGTAAAGTTTATTTTTATGATTGACTATCTTCCAACATTCAGTATTCTCTAAACCTTTTAAAGATATGAACTGATTTCCTGTTTTTTTATAAGCACCTGTATTTGCCGTTAAATATAAATCTCCATTCCATTCTATTAACGAAGTAATTTTTCCACCTATATTATCAATATTATAAATTTCAAGCGGTAAATTAAATAAAATTTGTGTTACGCCTTTTGATGTACCTACCCAAAGGTTTTGGTCTTTATCAATAAATATACTATAAATATTATTATCTGGTATGAGATTTCCTTTGACTACTCTTTTGATAATTTTTCCTTGTTTATCAATAATATAGACTCCCGCACTATAAGTTCCGACAGCAATATTTCCATTAGAAAAGCAAGCAACATCCACAATATGATATTTAGCAAACGCTGCATCACCTTCTGTTTTAAAAGGCTTTAAAGAACCATCTAACCAAAACAGCTCATCTGCTAATGTTACGATGAGCTGTTTATCATTCCAACGAGTAGATTTATACAATCCGCTAGTAGATAGAGTTTCAAAGTTTTTTAAGTCATAGATATTTTTATTCTTAATTGCTTTAAACCCTGATTTCTCAGAATATATCCAAACTTCATTTTTATTACTCCCTGATCCATCAATTGTTTCATTCCATTTTAATTGAGTAGGCTTATTATTCAAATTAGAAATATCTAAATGATAAATGCTTTTATCTGTAACAAAGGTTGCTTGATTACCAATTACATGGATATTGATTACTTCATTAAAACTAAGTTTATTATCTAATAGATTTTTGTATGACTTATAAACATAATGATGGTTTTGATTTGGTATTAAAGCTCCAAAATCTTCTTTACAACCTACAAAAATAATTTTGTTGGGACCTAAAGCCAGGTATCTTACAGGATTAGGAGTTTCGATGAGTTTCCAATTAGTACCATCATAAATTAAAACTCCGTCATTGTTTGCTAAATACAAAAAATTATTTTCGCACTGAACAATATGCCATATGAGGCTATTTGCTCCCATCTCTTTGTAAGAAAAATTTCTGAATAAAGGATTTTGGGAATTTGTAAATTCAAAAAATATAAAAAAACAAACCGTAAAAGCTAACAGTAGTTTCATTTAATTTTAAATAAACTGCAAAAATAAAAATTTTTTTGAACTTTAAAAATCTGAAAATATTTCCTGTTAAAGTAAAAAAATTTCTAACTTTGCCAAGTTATAGTTATGAAGAAGTTTGAATTTTCTGTTAAAAAAGATACACGTTCAGGATTTGGAGATGGGCTTTTAGAAGTTGGTAAGAAAAATGAAAAAATAGTAGGATTATGTGCAGATTTAACAGGTTCTTTGAAAATGAATGCTTTTCAGAAACAATTTCCGAACCGTTTTTTTCAATGCGGTATAGCGGAGGCTAATATGATGGGCGTAGCGGCTGGTATGGCAACGGTAGGTTTAATTCCTTACACGGGAACTTTCGCTAATTTTGCAACTGGAAGAGTTTATGACCAGATTCGTCAATCTATTGCTTATTCCCAAAAAAATGTAAAAATTTGTGCTTCCCATGCAGGTTTAACCCTTGGCGAGGATGGTGCTACACATCAAATTTTAGAGGATATAGGTTTAATGAAAATGTTACCACATATGACTGTCGTCGTTCCAGCTGATTACAACCAAACCAAACAAGCTACCATAGCTATTGCAGATATTCAAGGACCTGTTTATTTACGTTTCGGTAGACCTTCATGGCCTGTATTTCTTCCCGAAAATGACTCTTCCTTTCAAATTGGTAAAGCACAAATCCTGCAAGAAGGTAAAGATGTAACTATTTTCGCTTGTGGGCACTTAGTATGGAATGCCTTAAAAGCCGCTGAAATTCTTTATGAACAAAATATTGCTGTTGAAGTAATTAATATCCATACTATCAAACCTTTAGATAAAGAAGCAATACTAAAATCAGTTTCCAAAACGCGTTGTGTAGTTACAGCCGAAGAACACCAAAAAAATGGCGGTTTAGGAGATACCATTGCACAACTTTTAGCTGAACAACTACCAACTCCTATTGAATTTATTGCAGTGAATGACTCCTTCGGACAAAGCGGTACTCCTGCTGAATTATTAAAAGTATACCATCTTGATATTCCTGATATTATAGACGCTGTAAAAAAAGTACTAACTCGTAAATAATTTATTATCATGTTATTACCAATAATCAAAAAATTTATCATGAAAATAAATTTATTATTACTAATTGTTACGGCTTTAATGTTAAGCGCTTGTGGAACGAGGTCAGTAGGGTTTCAAGCACTTGAGCCAGGGAAAATTACCTTACCAGCCGATGTGAAAACCATAGCAGTAATAAACCGATATAAGCCTGATAGAACGAAAGATAAAGCATTAAATTTTATTGAAGGTTTATTAACAGGAGAAATGGTAGGCACAGATTTAGTCGGCTCAAGGGCGGCAGTAGAAGGATTGCAACAGAAGCTTTCCCAGAGTCCAAGAGTTAAGGTAATTTTTGTCCCATATGAACTAAAAGGTTCTGGGACAGGCTTCTTCCCTAACCCTCTTGACCCATCTGAAGTAAAAAGAATTTGTGAACAATACGCTGCTGATGCCTTGGTTACATTAGAAGCATTTGACCATGACGTTTCTCGTAGAATTAAAAGAATAGAAACCAAGAGGACGGAGAATGGTAAGGAAATCATAGATATAAAATTCAGGGCAACGAAATGGATAAGAATCAATGCAGGTTGGAGGGTATATGATGCTACGGGGACAAAACTGATAGATGAACACCAAATCTTAACGGAGATGGGGTTTGATAATATTGCCTCAACGGAGGCAGCTGCCTTTGCAGGCCTTCCTAATGCTATGGATTTAGTACCTCTCGTTGGTAATCGTGCAGGTTTTGATTATGCTACAAGAATTGCACCACATTATGTTTGGATTACACGTTCTTTTTATGCTAAAACCAAGAATCAAAATATCAGAGAAGGTGCTGAAAAAGCCCGTTTTCACTATTGGAGCGAAGCCGCAGAAAAATGGATTAAAGCCACTGAAGATCCTGACCCCAAAATAGCCGCTAAAGCGTGTTTTAACATGTCCATTGCTGCCGAAGCTATGGGAAATTTTGACGTGGCAGAATCCTGGGCAAGAAAAGCCTATGAAAAACATCCTAAATCAAAGTATAACAATCGTATATGGGAAATTAAAGATAGAATACAACGTTCTAAGCGTTTAGACGTACAAATGGCTCCCGTCGAAGATAATCCTTAATTTTTCTGCCTTATAATCAATAAGTTATAAAATAAATTTGCAAAACAAATATTTTGTAAGTAATTTTACCTAATTATTCAACAAACGCTTAAATACTTCAATGAAAATCATAGCTGATGAAATTCAATCATACGTGGAAAATTATATAGATAAAGAACCTTTCTTACTTTCTGAATTAAATAAAGAAACTCACCAAAAAACCATGTTTCCAAGAATGATCTCTGGAAACTACCAAGGTAGGTTATTGAGTTTTCTTTCTAAATTAGTTCAACCGAAATATATTCTGGAAGTAGGTACTTACACAGGTTACGCGAGTTTATGTTTAGCAGAGGGCTTAGCAAAAGATGGTAAAGTAATTACTATCGAAGTGGACCCTGAATTACAAATTTATTCTCAAAAATACTTTGATTTATCGGAACTGGGTCATTTGGTAGAACAAAAAATTGGAGACGCTTTAGATATTGTTCCTTCGTTGGAGCATGAATTTGATTTAATCTTCCTTGATGCCGATAAAATGCGATATTTAGATTACTATGAAGCCTTATTACCCAAATTACGTAAAGGTGGGCTTTTGATAACAGACAACGTCCTATGGAGCGGTCAAGTAGTTGATAAAAGATTTGATGACAAAACAACTAATTCTCTACGAGAATTTAATGACTATGTGGCCTCAGACGAAAGAGTCGATAAAATTATTCTTCCTATTCGTGATGGGCTCTTCTTAATACGTAAAAAATAGTTTTACCTACCTAAATCAAAAAGATGACCTTTAACGGTCATCTTTTCTCATTCCATATTTCAAAGTAAATTCTTTGTATATTCTGTTCAAATATTTTTCTTCGCCTTCTGTTAACTCCCCAACTTCCGCTATAATCTCAAATAAATCATACATAGCATCTAAATGAATAGCATTAGCTTGCCCCGAATTAACAAATTTATCAAAGAATTCAAGTCCTTTTTCCAAATGGTCAGCAGGCTCCCATGATTTGTAATCGGGGTCATCATTAAGTTGTAAAATCATTTTCATGATATCATCATAGTCCGCAGGTAGCCCATGACGCATCTTGTAGACTAAGATTTCTATTTTTTCCACCTCTGATACAGAAAGCCCTGCATCCGCTTTAATTAAACCACCCAAAATATGTGCCAATGCCGCACAAGCCTCATCATAATTTGTTATTACATTTAGCATATCTTTATTCAGTTTAACTACGCAAAAATACGAATTTATTAACAAGTAAAAATGTTTTTTTCTCTCTTACTCCTTTCTGTGCATAATTCTATCATGACCACAATAAAAATTTACTATTCAAATAATTAAAATTTTTTTCACATGTTTATAATACCCTAAATTTTCGGTTGTAAACAATTACAATTTTGTAAACCTCCTTTTGATTTTAATTTTGTTTTTAAAATCTTTACCAAAATGCAAATAAAAATATTTATTAGTTTTTTTATATTGATAATCACGTTATTAGGTTGTAATGAAACTCGTAGAGAAGCTGTCAATAGAGCTTTTAATGGTGAAGCATCTTCCTCTAACATAGCCGAAGGTAACGAAGAAAAAATTAAGCTTCATTGGAATAAAATTTATAATCTTAAAGGTACTAAATCCAAAAAATCCAAAGTTTTTAAAATTACAGGTAAAGAATGGAAAATATCTTGGAAAACAAACCCTCAAAAAAATAAAGAAGGTGAATTTATCCTTTTATTAAGAGATAAAAGAAACAAAAGTGATGCTGAAATTATCGCTAATGTAACTGGTGCAGACGAAGATACTCGCTACCTTAATTCCAAAGGAAATTATTACTTAGTAGTAAATACTAACCAAAACTACGAGATTACAGTAGAAGAACTTAAATAACTGTTCTACTAAAAATTTCATACCATTTCAATGTTGCTCTCACAAAGTTTTTACACGCATCCTGATAATACGGAAAATATAATGAAGGTTCTATAAGTTCTACTTCCATAATTAGCCATTTATCGCTCTTTCTTACTAGATCTATTCTTGCATATAGTAAAAGACCCAATCTATTGTTCAAATATTGAATAACTGAATTTGCAATAGCTAAAAGGTCATCAGGCGCATTAAAAGGCTGAATTCTTCCACCGTGCTCTTCCTGAACCCTAAAATCATCTGGCTTAGGAGTCTTTTTTACTGCGTGAGAATATTCTCCATTAAAATAAATCAAAGAAATTTCACCTTCATTTTCTATACTTTCAAGAAAAGGCTGTAAGATATATGGTTTATTTTCAAAAATAATTTTTAAATGTTTATAATCCTTGTAACTTTCAATGATATAAGTATTATCAGAATTTGCACTGATTTGTGGTTTAATTACTAAATATGGATTATTAAAGTTAGATATTACTGATTGATAGTCTTTTGGACTAATTATAGTATCTAAAAAAACAGAAGGTATTACAGGAAACATGTGTTCTTTTAACGCTCTCAAATACGTTTTATTGACATTCCATAAAACAGTTTCTAACGAATTAGCAAGTAGTGTTTGAGATTGTATAGTTTTTAAAACATGAATAAATTCACTCCATTTTTGTTGATAATCCCATGGTGAACGTATAACTACCAAATCGTAATTAGACCATTCTTTTTTCTTTGTCCAAGGAATTGGTATTACCTGTATTCCTAACTTCTCAAAAAATGGTATACATAAAGAATCATAGATTACAAAACCCTCTGGGTTTTCTAACGTCAAAAAAGCTATCCGCTTCATAATATGCTCGAAAACAAATTCACAATTTCTTTTCTTTGCTCAATAATATTTGTAATAACAATATCCTCTATTGTATGAATTTGCACAAGTAAATCTTGTGTCTCTCGTTGAGAAATTTTGGGATAGCCAATTAAAAAGTAATCATAATCTTTTAGATTAGCCTTTCTTTGGAAATTATTCTTGAATAAATACCAACTTCTGTCTATTTCGTTACTGAAATAAATTTCAGGTAAATTTGGAAGTGAAAACTCTATATGTTCATTATTATAAAGTACAAAATTTGTATTTAATGACTTATTTAATAGAAAAGCAACTTTATATATCGGCTTTGGGCTAATTATCCCTAACAAAGAAAAATTTTCTTCTTTTTCTACGGTAATTTTAGCTAATTTATTTTTTATTGGGTTTGGCTTCATTGCATGGCAAATATAAGAAAATCACTAAAAAAATCTATAAAATAATCCATCTTTCCTTAAACTTTTTATCTCCTCTTTTTAAACGTTACTTTGTTGTTTGTGAACTTTATATTCATTACCATACTCCACGAATTAATTTTTTTATTTTATTTGTAATTTTTTTGACAGATGTCTATAAAAATTTTCAAGCTCATCTTCTTTACCGTTGCTTTCTTACAAATTCTCGGGGAAGTTTTTTTTCATTTTACCCAAAATAAAATCGGTATTTATCTCTTTAAACCCCTTTTGATGCCTGTATTGATGTTTTATTTTTACTTTGCTATTCCTTTTAAAAATGATATCCTAACGAAAATTTTACTCGTCTCCTTATTTTTCTCTTTGCTCGGAGATATATTTTTAATGTTATCTAATGATGCTTTTATATTAGGATTAGCTTCGTTTTTGGTTGCTCACTCGTTATATATCTTTGCTTTCTGGAAGGAAAATGAAGGTTTCCCTGAAACTTCTCTCAAAACTATACTTTTACGTTCAATGGTACTATTATTTCCAGCCGCTATCTTATTTGGAGAAATGCAAAAAAATCTAGGTGACCTTACTCTCCCCGTAGTCATTTATATACTTGTAATTGAAACTATGGGATTAACTGCTTGGTTACGCAGAGAATATCAATCCTTGAATGCTTACTTTCTTACCTTCTTAGGCGCCATTCTCTTTATTATCTCTGACTCCACTATCGCTTTTAATAAGTTCATTCAACCTTTTGATTTTGCTAACGTACTAATTATGACTACTTATATTCTCGGGCAATTCTTTATTATTGAAGGTATAATTCATTCGCAATATTATGCTATTCATCATAAACAAAATTAAAATCATACTTCGTTGGACGGTATGGCTTACTGCTATTCTTGGTTGCCAAAATCTAAAAGAAATGCAACCCCAAGAAAAAGATATTCTCTTTATTCATCCCGACTCCACTAATCAAACTATTCGCTCTTAAACCTATATGGAAATTATACCTTTTTTAGAAAAATACGTCCCCGATTACCATGAAAAAAAATATTTACTTGCTGTAAGTGGTGGAGTAGACTCTATGGTGCTTTTGTATTTATTTGCTAATACTAAACTATACTTTGAAGTTTGTCATGTCAATTTTCAATTGAGAGGTAAAGAATCCGATGAAGATGAAAAGTTTGTCGTAGATTCATGTAACAAGTTTGGTATTTTAGTGCATGTTATAAAAGCCAACACTAAACTTTATGCAAAGCAAAATCAGCTATCCAAACAAGAAGCCGCACGAGCTATACGCTACCAAGCCTTTCAAAATCTTTGTAATCAAAATCATTTAAACTATATCGTTACCGCTCACCATCTTAACGATTTCACCGAAAATTTGTTGTACAGCTTTATCAAGTCCTCCTATCATCATGTTATTGAAAACCTGCCACCTATTCACCAAAACATTATACGCCCTTTAATCTATTACAAAAAACAAGATATTTTATATTTCGCTGCCCTAAAAAAAGTTTCATTCCGCGAAGATAGTTCTAATCTCCTAAACGACTACTCAAGAAATAAGATTCGTAATCAAGTTATCCCCGTCCTAAAAGAAATACAACCCCGTTTAGAAACTTTTTTACTAAAAAAATGGAATAACTACGAAAAAAAAGAACGCTTTATTTACCAACACCTTCAAAACCTTTACCTTAACTCTGTTCATGAAATACATCCTAAAATACGAATTTGGAAACCCGACCCTACACTTAACTCCGATACCACTTTACTTTTCATCCAATTCCTTATAGACCATATTTTTCATTTAAAACTCCTTTCCGACCAGCAAATTATGTATGTTCTACAATACTCTCAAAAAGGTAGAATGCTCGTAGATAAAGAATGGTCTATCCTCAAAGAAAAAAAAGCATTAAGCTTTGTACATCAAAGTATTTTAGAATATTCTGAAGAAATTATAGTACATGCTCCTCAAAATACTTACTCATGGAATATCTTTACCTTAACGCTAAAAAATACTTACCAATACCCGATTACTATTAGAAAATGGAAATCGGGAGATGTATTCAAAAACCAAAAATTAAGCAATTATTTTACAAAAAAACAGTACCCTGCATGGCTTAAAAAAATAGCATACGTCATTGAAAGCCCAACAAAAAAAATCCTAGACATTTGTCCTCTCTTTACGACCTTTCTTTCTTAAAAAAATATAAATTGTTCAATATTCTGTTGGATTTGTTGTAACTTTGAAGGCAAAATAAAGACATGCATTCAAAAATATTTATTACATTTAATCTTTTATGGTTTTCGCTCTTATTAAATGGACAACAGAACCAATACGTTCCTAATTTGTGTAGCCATTCTCAAATTCAGAAACCTCGAAAAATCTTTTCTTCGCAACTTGCTTCTAATGCCCATATAGCTCGAATGAATCAATACGATGTTAAGTTTTATTTTTTAGATATCAAATTAGAACGTACTTCTACTTACATTTCAGGAAAAGTAACCATCAAAGCTCTCGTTAAAGCAACTCAACTTGATACTTTCAGTTTTGAATTACATCAAAATTTAACCATAGACTCCGTAAAAGTAAATGGCTCATTATGCACAATCACTCGAAATCAAGGTGAAGTAAATGCAATGCTACTCTCAGGATTAGCAGGTAATACTATCTTTGATGCAGAAATTTGGTACAAAGGAACACCGCCAAGTGGTGCATCTGCCGCTATCGGTAACGGCATTTCAAGTGCTAACTCTCAAACCTGGGGAAATCGTATTACTTGGACTCTAAGCCAACCTTACGCCGCTTATGAATGGTTCCCTTGCAAACAAATACTAGCCGATAAAGCAGACTCCGTCTGGGTATGGGTCACTACCGATACCTCTAATAAAGTTGGCTCTAATGGTTTACTACAAAAAATTACTCCTATCTCCTCTACAAAACATCGATATGAATGGCGCTCTATCTATCCCATTGCTTACTACCTCATCTCCGTTACCGTTGGTCAGTATGTAGAATACAATATCTATGCAAAACCTGCTGGTTATCAAGATTCTATTCTCATTCAAAATTATATCTACAATAACCCTAATACTTTACCTTACTTTAAAAATGAAATCGATAAAACTAAAAACTTGGTTGAACTCTTTTCTGACTTGTATGGATTATATCCTTTCTATCAAGAAAAATATGGACACTGCATGGCTCCTTTTAGTGGTGGAATGGAACACCAAACTATGACTACACAAGGTTTCTTTAATTTTACTATCACTGCCCATGAACTTGGGCATCAATGGTTTGGGGATTGGGTTACCTGTGATAACTGGTCTGATATTTGGCTCAACGAAGGTTTTGCCTCCTACTCAGAATTTTTAGCTTTACAATATTTACCGAATTTAGGTAATCAATCCGCATCAGCTTGGATGAATGACGTACATAATAACGTCATGAGTTCTCCTGATGGTTCTGTTTTTGTGATGGATACTGCTGATGTTCCCCGTATTTTTGATATCAGGTTAACTTACGACAAAGGTGCTGCCATTTTACATACTCTACGTTTCATTATTAACAATGATAGCCTTTTCTTTTTGAGCCTCAAAAACTACTTGCAACAACATGCTTTTTCAACTGCTACCGCTTACAGTTTTAAATCTTCCATCGAAAACACCACCGGATTAAACTTACAAACATTCTTCGACCAATGGTACTACGGAGAAGGTTTTCCAACCTTCGAAGTTAGATGGTTTCAAGTAGGTTCACAACTCATTATGAAAGTTACTCAAACCTCCTCGTCTATTGTTACGCCTCTTTTCATTACACCTATTGAATACAAAATCAAAAGGCAATCTATTGGAGATACTATCATCCGTGTAGAACACACTCAACCTATTGAAAATTACATATTTACAATCAATGGAACTATCACCAATATTCAAGTCGACCCTAACAACTGGTTACTCAACCAAGCTACCGTCATCAAAGACCAAACTTTAGCAAATAGTCAACTGTTAGATCAATTAGAATGTCTGATTTATCCTATTCCTGGCACTAAATCGCTTCATATTCATCTAAACTATAGCGAACCAACCCAAATTAAAATTTATGATACACAAGGAAAATTGATTTACCATGACCTTATGAATCAACCACATAAAGAAATATCTATTTCAGACTGGCCTAATGGCTTTTATGTGATAGAATTACAAAACACCAAAGGAAAAACAATCAAAAAGTACCAAAAGATGTAGTACATCTAAACGTATCTCATCCTGAACTCTTTTCAATGTTTCAAAATTATATTTCCTCTCCTGTTTTGGTAATGCAGAACCCAAGCGTAATATCGTTTCTATAAATTTCTAATTTTATCATAAAAGCTCATCTTGGTTGGCTCTCCTACTAGCAACTTAAACAAAATTTTTCTATCTTTGCGATACTTGTTTATCGTTTATGAAAAAGTTAAAAATCTTTATTCTTTTCGTTTTTTCCAACTCTTTGTCTTATGCACAAAACATAGATGTATTACATTATGACTTAAACCTTTCTATTCGTAATCTCACTCAAAAAAACATTCAAGGCCTGGCAACTATCCGCTACAACCTACTGCAAGTTTCAGATTCCCTTTTCTTTGAACTCAATCATTTACAAGTAGACTCTGTTATTTATCACCAACAAAAACTTAATTATGTTCAGCGGGGAGATTCGATATGGATACAATTTAATAGCACTACAAATCAAGGAACAGACAGTATTCAAATTTATTATAAAGGTGAACCAGGTAAAGACCCTGGTAATTTGGGGGGCTTTTATTTTCAGGATTCCTCTTATGCTTTCAATATAGGCGTTAGCTTTTACAAAGACCCTCATAATTTTGGAAAAGCCTGGTTTCCCTGTCGTGATAACTTTCAAGATAAAGCTACCTATTCCTTTCACATCAACGTAGACCCTAATATGACAGCCGTTTGTGGCGGGCTTCTCTATCAAGTTGATACCTTACAAGATAGTTCCTTAATTTATCACTGGAATATTAGTACTCCTATTTCTACTTATCTAGCTTCTGTTGCAGTCGCTAAATACCATGCCGTTCAAGATACCGTTTTAAGCATCAATAATCAAGTTATCCCTATTGCTATCTACGGATTAGCTTCCGATACTACCAAAATCATCGGTACTTTTGCTAACTTAAAAACCGCTTTCCATATCTACGAAAATTTATTCGGACCCTTCCGCTTTGAACGTATTGGCTATATAATGGTCCCTTTCTCTGCGGGAGCTATGGAACATGTTGGTAATATTGCCTATCCTCGTAATCTTCTCTCAGGTAATACCTTCCTAGATTATTTAATGGCTCATGAACTCTCTCATAACTGGTTTGGTAATCTTGTCACTTGTGATTCTCAAGAAAATATGTGGCTCAACGAAGGATGGGCTAATTACTCTGAACCTCTTTATTTTGAATTCTTACAAGATAAAAAAGCCTACAAAGACTATGTACGTAGCTTACACGAAGATGTTTTAAGAAGAGCCCATATCTTCGATGAAAGTTATTTACCCCTAACTCCTATGCCCTCTGATTTCACTTATGGACTAACAGTCTACAAAAAAGGCGCTACTACTCTTCATACCCTCCGTCATCATCTTGGTGACAGCCTATTCTTTGGTGCCGCCCGTTATTACCTTAATAAACATGCTTTTAGTAACGCATCTACCGAAGATTTTCAGTTGGCTTTTGAAGAATATACCAATCAAAACCTAACAAACTTTGTGGACAGCTGGATTAAAACCCCAGGATTTACGCATTTCAGGCTTGATAGTTTCAAGGTTAACAACCAAGGTAGTACCTTTCATAATCAACTATTTATCCGTCAAAGTCTTAAACAAAAACCTAACTTTATTCAAGCAAAACTGCCTATTGCTTTATGGTCAAAAAATTGGCAAAGGAAAGATACTACCGTTATGGTATATGGAGAGTTTACGAACGTAAATATCACAACCAACTTTGAGCCAGCTCTTATAATGATAGACCCTGAAGAAACCCTCGCTGACGCTACCGTTGATGAATATAAAATAACCAAAACAATTGCATCCTTACCCTTTAATAAGGCTTATGGTAGTGTAAGTATAACAAAAATTCCCACGGGAGATTCTGCATTAGTTCGCTTCATTCATCATTTCATTAAACCTAACGGTGACCAACCCGAAAAAGGTATTTATTTAGGAAACCGATATTGGGAAATTCAAATCTTATCTCCTGATACAGGTTTTGAAGCAAAAGCTGTCTTTCAATACAATGGTGCTACCTCAGGAAATTCCGGTTATATTGATATCGACTGGTGGAATACTCATGAAGACTCATTAGTTTTATTATATAAATCTAATATACATGAACCATGGCAAGTTTGGGATTCTGTTTTACATCAAAAAGGTGCTCCAAACGATAAAATTGGTTCTTTTGAAGCCCGTAAAATTCAACCTGGTTTCTTTGCTATTGGGTATAGAGATACTGTCCGAACTATTAACCGACAAAAAATCTCCACTAATGAATTTTTCAAAATCTATCCTAATCCCGCCCAAAACGCTATTCATCTCGAAACTTCTTTGAACTCCCAAAATACTCTTATACATCTCTACGATATTTCTGGTAAAAAACTTTTAGAAACCCCTTTTGTTTCTTATCTTCCTTTAAATCTAACTAACGGATTATATTTCATTAAGTTGCAACATTCAGATCATATTCTCACCCAAAAATTGATTATCTACCATGAATAAAGCTTCCTTCAAAAGTAAACATTATCCCATCTCAAAAAAACGTATCTGGTTAATACAGCAGCATGCTCAAAAATACTATCAATTCTTTGCTTTATTTATCATGGTTACTTCTTTAATCATGTTATTAAATCACCAAAGTCCTTTATATTTTGCTTGTATAACCGCTACGATTGCTGTTTTACTCTCCAATTTTTTAGGTTTCATGAAATTGAACGCCTTGATTGCGGAAATTTATTTTGTCGATGAACAATTTTATGTTTTATTTGTAGACGATGTACTCAAAGGAGGAAAAATACCTTCTTTTCCCATTCGTTTTGCTCATTTTTCTTGGAACGCTCAAGGCGCTACTATTCATTACCATGATAGAATTTTACAACTATACCGTGAAGACTGGGAAGAATGGAACATTCTAACTAATTGGTTTCTACCCCAATCAGTAAATAACCTCACTTTTTGTTATGAATATGTAGAAAAACTTAATAATGAATAAATTATGCAAACATACAAAGAAGATTGGGATGACCTAAAAAAATGGTTTACCGTAACCGAAGTTTCTGAAATGTTAGATATTCCGTCAACCGTTTTACGATACTGGGAAACAGAATTTGAACAATTAAAACCCCGTAAAAATAAACATGGTAAACGTATGTATAGCCAAGAGGATATTGAATTACTTAAAAAATTACATTATTTATTACGTGTAAAAAAGTACACCATAAAAGGAGCAAAAGAAGCTTTAAACACCCAAAGCAATGAAATAACCTTTCAAATTCAAGCAAGAGAGTTACTTTTGAAGTTTAAACAGTTATTAGAAGAAATGTTAAATAAATCTTCATAATGATTTATTTTTAAGTGATATTATATTGTAAAATTTTGTATGCTATACTTTTCACTGTTAATCTTAATCTTTATAACTTACATTATATTTGCTTTAATTATTGCATTAAAAATTATCAAGCCCCAAAATGATAGTCAAAAACCTCCTACCTACAAGCATCCATCAGAATTAAATCTGTTTCAAGAAGAAGTATCTATACCCGTAAACAAGAATATTAAAATTGATGCTTGGTATTTTCCTGCTAATTCAAAACATACTCTTTTATTACTTCATGGTATACATTTAAGTAAACCATATCTTATACCGTTTGCAAAAGCTTTTCAAGAAATGGGAATAAATGTATTACTACCCGATCATCGCGCTCATGGAGAAAGTGAAGGAAAATGGATTACTTACGGAAAAAATGAAGTTCAAGACATTATTCAAATAGTAGAGTGGCTTGAAAAAGAAAAGCCTTTTGAAAAATTATCTATGTTCGGTATCTCCTATGGTAGTATTATTGGCTCTCAAGCTGGTTTAAAAATAAAACACAAATTTAATGCGTTTGTCTTTCAGAGCCCTTATACCAATTTAGATTTAATAATACGATGGACTATCATAAAAAAACTTGGGTCCTGGGCAAAAATTATGATGCCTGCAGTAAGATTATGGGTTAAACTCTTAGCTGGATTTTGGCTCAATGAAGTGGATGTCATTAGTGCTTGTTCAAAATTAGATAAACCCACCTTATTTATTGCCGCAGAAAAAGATGAAATTTGCCCTGCCTACGAAACCGTAAAATGTCATGAAGCCTCCGCAAAACCCTCCGATTTATGGATTGTTAAAAACGCTAAACATAATAACATTCATAAAATAGCTGGTGAATCTTTTTATTTTAAACGAATTTACGAATTTATTATCCATTAATTATCCACATATTTAATAATAAAAAACAGTAAATTGTGAATACAATAAACCTTTTTCATTACAACAAGTAAAAAAATCATCAGCTACCATGAAAATAACCTTATATTTCCACACTAATACATCCAAAGTTAAATATTTTTGTTAATTAAAATAATCAACATGAATAAAAAAATAAATTTTCACAATTGTGGAAATCTTTTGATAACTATCAGTAAAATAAAAATAAAAATTGAGTAGAAATAATAAACTTTGTGGTTTATTTGTTCGTAAAATTATTTACGGGATACCAAGTAGGAGTTTATTAAGATACTAACATACCTAATACAACTATAAATATCAGTATTTAAGTAAATATATGAATTTAATTATTATAATAGCATAAAAATGGAAATTGTTGACAAAGTGAAATGGAAAGAAATTGAAAGAAAAGGTTTTTACGATATAGAGGTAGAACCAACAATAGATTTGTTTTATGAGATTGAAAAATTAAAAAAAGAAAAAAATGCAATCATACTTGCCCATTATTATCAAGATGCGGATATACAAGATATTGCTGATTTTGTTGGAGATTCATTAGGTTTAGCCCAGCAGGCAGCTAAAACAGAAGCCGATATTATTCTGTTTGCAGGCGTACACTTTATGGCTGAAACTGCTAAAATCTTGTCCCCAAAAAAGAAGGTAATATTACCAGACTTAAATGCGGGATGCTCTTTATCGGATTCTGCTCCTGCTCCACTGTTTGCTGAATTTAAAAAGAAATACCCAGACCATAAAGTCGTTACTTATGTAAATTGTTCTGCCGCTCTTAAAACAATGTCTGATGTTATTGTTACTTCAAAAAATGCTATACAAATCGTTAATTCTTTTCCACCAGACCAACCTTTAATATTTGCTCCTGATAAAAATCTAGGTGCTTATATCAATAAAATAACTGGAAGAAACATGGTTTTATGGAATGGTGCTTGTATGGTTCATGAAATTTTTAATCATAAAAAAATTTCAGATTTACTGGCTTCGCACCCTGATGCAGAATTGATAGCTCATCCTGAATGTGAAGCTTCTGTACTATCCCTAGCAAAATATATTGGTTCTACTTATGGTTTATTAGAATACACTAAAAAATCATCAGCGAATAAATTTATTGTTGCAACTGAGCCTGGTATATTACATCAAATGCAAAAAAGTTCACCGCAAAAAATTTTTATTCCTGCACCTACTAATCATACTTGTGCTTGTAATAATTGCCCTCACATGAAATTAAATACTCTTGAAAAAGTTTATATTTGCTTAAAATATGAAGTCCCAGAATTAATTTTGGATGATGAAACCATTCAAAAAGCTCTCATTCCAATTCAAAAAATGCTTGAAATATCTGCTCAACATTCTTTATGATAGAAGACAAAGATATTAAGTTTACTCCATTAAATCAATTCAGTGAATTTGAGTTAATTCACGAATGGACAAAAAACTTTAAAGTTTATCATTCTAACCTTTTAAAAGGAATTGGTGATGATTGTGCTGTGCAAGAACTGTCAGATAATCAGGTTTTACTTACTTCTACGGATTTACTAATTGAAAGTGTTCATTTTGATTTAAGTTATTGCCCACCAGTGCATTTGGGTTACAAAGCCGCAATGGTTAATTTTTCAGATATAGTTGCTATGAACGCCCTTCCCACTGCTATAACGGTCTCTATTGCCTGCTCTAATTATCATTCTTTTGAACTTGTACAACAAATTTACTTAGGTATTCAAATTGCCTGTGATGAACTTCAAGTTGATTTAATAGGTGGTGATACTTCCTCAACGAGAAAAGAGATGGTTATATCTATTACTGTTAATGGAGTGCGAGAAAAAGATAAAATTGTTTATAGAGAGGGTGCTAAACATTCGGATTTAATATGTGTTACAGGGGACTTAGGTGCTGCTTATGCTGGTTTACTAATATTGGAACGCGAAAAAAAAGTATTTATCGAAAATCCTAATATTCAACCAGATTTGAATGATTTTGATTACGTTATTGAAAGACAATTAAGACCACGTGCAAGGTATGATATAATTCGTTTTTTTAACGAAAGATGTTTAAAACCAACCTCTATGATTGATATTTCCGATGGACTTGCTAATGAAATCAATCATTTATGTAAAGCCTCCAAGTTGGGTGCTGTCCTATATCAAGATAAACTTTTCTCTGATTACCAAACTCAAAAAGTCTCTGAATTACTAAATATTCCGTTAACTTCTTTTATCTTATATGGTGGTGAAGACTATGAATTACTCTTTACAATTTCACCACAATACTATGCTGATATTTCTAAAAATAAAGATATTAAAATTGTAGGTTACATGACTGAACAGTTTGTAGAACCTATGTTGTTTCAGGCAGATGAAACTTATATTCCTTTGAAGCCTTATGGTTATCATCACTTTAAGAAATGAAAAAGTTAATCAATTTGAATGTCAATGGATTTCGTTCTGCCGTAAGAAAAGGTTTTATATCTTTTTTAGAAAAGGAAAATCCCGATTTTATTACTTTACAAGAGGTAAAAATTAACGACGACTTAATTATAAATGAGATTCCTTTTTTGCGTGATTATTACATAATTTCTAATTATGCCCTAAAAAAAGGGTATTCAGGCGTGGTAACGTTAACAAAGGAAAGTCCTATCTATCAAAAAACTAAATTTGGTATAGATTTGTTTGATAAAGAGGGTAGGGTAGTTGTTACAGAATATGAAAAATTTTATCTAATAAACGTGTATTTCCCTTCAGGAACTATGGGTGAAACTCGACAAAAGGTTAAAGATGTTTTCTTAAGTATTTTTTATAATTGGATAAATAATTTTGGTTTTTATAAACCTTATTTGATTGCTGGGGACTTTAATATTGCACATCAAGAAATGGATATTCATAATCCGAAAGGTTTATCAAAAACATCAGGTTTCTTACCACATGAAAGAAAGTGGTTTTCTGACTTCATCAATTTTAAGCATGTAGATATCTTTAGACATATTTACCCTGATAAGGTAGAATACACTTGGTTTTCTTTTAGAGCAAATGCAAAAATGAATAATAAAGGTTGGAGAATTGATTATGTGATTACTAATCGTTCTTTTTGCAAATTTGTTGATAATATAAAAATTGTGAAAGATTTTGATTTTTCAGACCATTTACCTATTATTGTATCCTTAAATTTGTAGATTATGATAGATAAAACTATTTATGATAAATTGAACGAGTTCAGAAAAAGATATTACCTTAATCAGATTGTAAAAGGAGCTGTTTTTACTAGTTTAATATTTCTTGTTCTTTATGTTTTTTTTGTAACGTTTGAGGGTATTTTCTGGTTTAACTCACTTATTAGAACGACTTTCTTTCTTATATTAGTTGGACTACCTTCTTGGGTTTTTTATAAAACGCTTCTATTCCCTTTATTGAATTATTTTAATGTTGGAAAAACTTTATCTGATGAACAGGCGGCTCGAATCATCGGTGAGCATTTTCCAGAAATTTCAGATAAATTATTGAATTATATTCAACTATCTAATTCTAATCAAGCAAATGAAATTATAACACTTGCTATTGAACAAAAGAAATTTAATGTTTTACCTTTTGATTTTAAAAAAGTTATAAATTTAAATATAAACTTACGTAAGGCTCGTTTTGTTTTAATTCCTATTCTTTTTTTATTTTTTCTTTTTTTACTTGCCCCTGAGGTAGTCACAAAAGGAACATACCGTTTAATAAATTTTTCTAAGCCATTTACTCCACCTCCTCCATTTCAAATTAAAGTTTTGAATTTGCCCACAAAACTAATTGATAATGAAACCTATACCCTCAATATTGAAGTTGATGGAGAACAGTTGCCTAAAGAACTTTTCTTATATTATAAAGAAATTTATAATTCGGAATTCCAGCCTTTTATTCTAAAAAAAATATCAAAATCTAAATATCAATACTCTTTTTCTAATATCAACAACGATTTTGAGTTTTCTATTGGTAACGAGTTATATAAATCTCAGGTTTTTCATGTTGATGTTTTAAAGAGACCATATATCCAAGATTTTGAGATATCTATCAATTATCCTTCTTATACAGGTTTAAAACCTGAAAAACTAATCCCTAATGTTGGCGATATTTCAGTTTTAAAAGGATCTGTTGTTGAATGGAAGTTAAATGCTAAGGGCAATGTGAAAGAAGCTTTTTTAGAACTTAATCCTAGAGTCTATTTTAAAGATAATAAAGTAAGCCAACAAATTTTAACTTCACAGTCATATTTTATTCAATTGATTTCGCAAGAAAACTTATCTAATTTAGATACGGTCAGATATCAAATACAAGTTATCGAAGATAAATATCCCGAGGTTCAGATTATATCGCCTAGTATGGATTATAACTTACCTAATAATGGATTTTTGCCATTAGTTTATGACTTAAATGATGATTATGGTTTTACTACACTGTTACTAAATTATCGTTTTATTAAGTCAAACAATCCTAATAAAATTTCAAATCAATTTAAATCAAAGGTAATCAATAAACAGTTTAATGGTAATTTTTTAAGGTCTGAGATCAAATTAGATATGTTCGATATTAACATGGAACAAGGTGATGTTATTGAATATTCCTTAACTGTATTTGATAATGATGCTATTTCGGGTTTCAAGTCATCAACTTCGCAAGTATATAAGGTTAATTATTTGTCAGTTAATGAATTATACGAAAATAATGAAAAAGTTCAAGAAAAAATTGAAGAAAATTTAGATAATACTTTGAAAAACAATGAACACTTAAACGATAAGTTTGATAAAATTCAAAAAAAGCTTATAGAGAATAAAAATTTAGACTATGAGCAAAAAAAAGAAATTCAAGAATTTGTAAAGAATCAACAAAAAATTTTTGAAAATATACAGAATTTGAAGGAAGATTTAAATGAAATAAAACAAAACTCCCAAATGAATGAATTGTATAACGAAGAAACGCTTCAAAAAATGGACCAATTACAAAATTTGATTAAAGAAATTGAAAATTCCGACCTTAAAAAGCAATTGGATGAATTGCTTAATAAATTGAATAAGAATGATGAGAATCGTTCAATCAAGCAACAATTGGAACAAATTCAATATAAACAAGAAAATTTACAATACAATTTAGAACGTATTCAACAATTATACAAGCAATTAAAAGCATATCAAAAAGCTGACGAAATTCAAAAGAAATTAGAAGATATTAAGCAACAACAAGAAACTTTAAATCAATTAACTAATGAAAAAAATAATAAAGAAGACTTTAAGAGAATTGCAGAAAAGGAGAAAGAAATTGAAAATAAGATTAATCAGCTCAAGGAGGATTTAAAAGAATTTGAAAAGTTAAGTAAGGAAGCTGGTAAAAGCATATCAGATAAAATGAATGATATTCAAAAAACACATCAGGAAATTTTAAGGGATTTACAAAAATCAATTGATCAATTAAATCAAAATCAGAAATTTAATGCTTCTCAAAGTCAGCATAATGCTACTAAGAACATGGAAAAGATGCAACAACAAATTTCAGAAATGATGCAAGAAGAAGAATTTGAAGAAAATGCAGAAAATTATGAATCATTACGGAATTTATTAAAAAATCTTTTAAAGCTTTCATTTACTCAAGAAGAACTTCGTGATAAAACTAAAAAATTAAAATACAGTGATCCTCTTATAAAAAAATATCTTGTAGAGCAGAAAAAACTACGTGATAACATGGAAATGGTAAAGGACTCTTTATACGAATTAGCTAAACGAGTTTTTCAAATAAAGAAATATGTTACTGATGAAGTTAATATAATCAATCTTCATATGGATAATACTATCACTTATCTATCTAATTTTCAGATACCTAATGCGAATAATTCTCAGCATTATGTTATGACAAGTTTGAATAATTTAGCAAATATGTTAACAGAATCTCTAGACCAAATGCAACAACAAATGAAATCTCAGCGAAATCAGAAAGGTGGAGGGGGTTCATGTAAAAGACCGGGAGGTAATAATTCATCTATGCAAGGATTAGCTAAACAGCAGTCTAAACTTAATCAAATGCTACAAGATATGATGAATCAAGGTGGTCAAGATCCAGCTAAATTAGAACAGATGGCAAAAGAACAAGAGGCTATTAGGTTAGGTTTAAAGGAAATGTATGATAAGATTTCCAAAGAAATAGGAGAGAAAGGAGGACTAGGCAACATATCTAAAATAATTCAAGATATGGAAGAGACTGAAAAAGAATTATTGAACAAGCAGTTAACTGCTGAATTATTAAAACGTCAACAACAGATTCTTTCAAGAATGTTAGATTATGATAAATCTATACGTCAAAGAGATTTAGACAACAAACGTGAATCTAAAACGGGTAGCGATATTTATAGAAATTTTCCTAGTAATCAATTAGATGTCAATCCCATGATTTTTATAAATCATGAAAATTTAAGTCGTACTAAATATAATTACACCAAACCATTTCAGTTAATGATAGATGATTATTTTAATAAGATAAAATAATATTATGCTAACTATAAGTAATTATTTCCAAGAAATTAATATTCCTTCTGATATAAATGAGTTGTTTAGCGTTGAAGTTTTTTTAGAGCGAATAAAGGATGATTTAAATTTATCAGAAAATATATTTGCTAATATTATAATTAGTGTAACAGAGGCTGTTAATAATGCAATTATTCATGGTAATAAGAATGATATAACTAAGAAGGTTACAATAACTGCTAAGTTGAGTGATGCACATACTTTATCGATTTTTGTTAAAGATAATGGTGATGGTTTTGATATAAATTCTTTAAAAGATCCTACTTTAATAGAGAATATTTTTTATGAGAGTGGTAGAGGTGTTTTTGTCATGAAGCATTTATCTGATGATATGTTGTATCATGATAATGGTTCTTTATTGGAATTAAAATTCAAGTTATGATTTCATATAGTTATACCCAAAAGCCTTTTTTTCTAAGCAATAATTTTAAGAAAATATTTAAAAATGTTGTTAACAAGCTATGTAGTGATTATAATTTTCGTTTGAAAAGGATACATTATCATTTTTGTGATGATGAATACTTATTAAAAATGAATTATGAGGTATTAAACCATGATTATTATACTGATATAATCACATTTGATTATACAACTGAAAATAAGTTAGAAGCAGAGATGTTTATTAGTTTAGATAGAGTTACGGAAAATTCTGTCATTTATAATCAAACTTTTTTGGATGAATTAGTCAGAGTCATGATACATGGTCTTTTGCATTGCATTGGTTTTGGTGATAGTACCGATGTAGAAAAAAATGAAATACGCAAATTAGAGGATAATTATTTAAATTTTTTTAATTTGTATAATGTTCCACGTGGAACGTTATATTTATAATTTATTTTTATGTTCCACGTGGAACTGTTATGATAGATAAAAATAAAAAAGGATATGCAAGAAATTTATGATGTTATAGTAGTTGGTGCAGGGCATGCGGGTTGTGAAGCCGCAGCTGCCGCCGCAAATATGGATTGTAAAGTTTTATTGATAACCATGAACATGACCACTATTGCTCAGATGTCTTGTAATCCTGCTATGGGTGGAGTAGGAAAAGGTCAAATCATTAGAGAAATTGATGCATTAGGTGGCTATTCTGGAATAGTGTCCGATAAAACTGCTCTTCAATTTAGAATGCTTAATAAATCCAAAGGTCCAGCTATGTGGAGCCCCAGAACTCAAAATGATAGACTGAAGTTCTCCGAAGAATGGCGATATATACTTGAAAATATTCCTAATTTGGACTTCTGGCAAGATATGGTACCTAAAATTATTGTAAAAAATAAAACTGCTAAAGGTGTAGTTACCGCTATGGGAAAAGAATTCTATTCAAAAACTGTTATTTTAACTAATGGTACCTTCTTAAATGGTATTATTCATATCGGTGATAAACAATTCTCTGGTGGTCGATCAGGAGAAAGAGCCGCAAAAGGGCTTACAGAACAATTAAATGAACTTGGATTTGAATCCGGTAGAATGAAAACAGGCACGCCCCCAAGAATTGATGGAAGAACTATCAATTACTCTCAAACCGAAATTCAAGAAGGTGATAAACCTAAAAAAACATTCTCCTTTAATATTGATTACTATGATTTAGAAATGAAACAATTACCTTGCTATATTACCTATACTAATCCCAAAGTTCATGAAATCTTAAAAAAAGGATTTAATAAATCTCCCCTTCTTACTGGCAAAATTAAAGGAGTAGGACCAAGATATTGCCCATCTATTGAGGACAAAATCGTTCGTTTTGAAGAAAGAGATAGACATCAACTTTTTATTGAACCTGAAGGATGGAAAACCCATGAAATTTACTTGAACGGATTCTCTTCTTCCCTACCCGAAGAAATACAATATGAAGCCTTAAGACATATACCCGGACTTGAAAACGCTAAAATGTTTAGACCAGGTTATGCTATTGAATATGACTTTTTCCCTCCTTATCAATTAGAACTAACCCTAGAAACCAAATTGATTAGAAATTTATTTTTTGCAGGACAAATTAACGGTACCACTGGATATGAAGAAGCCGCTGCACAAGGTATTATGGCTGGAATAAATGCCGCATTACGTGTAAAAGACTCTGAACCCCTGATTCTTAGAAGAGACCAAGCTTATATCGGTGTACTCATTGACGATCTTGTTACTAAAGGTACTGATGAACCTTACCGTATGTTTACTTCTCGTGCTGAATATAGAATCCTTTTAAGACAAGATAACGCCGATAGACGCCTTACTGAAATTGGTTACAAAATTGGGCTCGCCTCTGAAGAAAGATATCAAAATTTAAAGAAAAAAGAAAAAGAAATCAATGAAATTATTCAACTTTTAGATAGTGTAATGGTTGAACCTGAAAGTGCTAATGAAATTTTGGAATTTAAAGGTGAACAACCTATTCAAACTAAACAAAAAGCTTCACACCTTTTACTTAGACCTAATATTAATATGGAATACCTGCGTTTTATGGACTCCAAACGCATCTCCTATCCCTTAGTTTATTATTCTATTGAAGCAATTAAAGCCGCTGAAATTGAAATAAAATATAGAGGTTATATTGAAAAAGAACTTCAATTAGTAGAAAAAATGAAAAAATTAGAAAATATAACTTTGCCTGAAAATTTGAAATATGAAAATTGTCATGGCCTTTCTAATGAAGCAAAACAAAAATTATCAAAAGTAAAACCCAAAACTATTGGACAAGCTTCTCGTATTAGCGGTGTTACTCCTGCTGATATATCTGCATTGCTAATCTTCATTGGTCGTTAATGTCTTTCTTTTATATAGTATTTTTTCTGTTTTTGTTCAGTTGTGCATCTATACATTACCCCGAAGGAGGACCTAAAGATGGAGAACCTCCTGTAATCACTTTTATATCCCCTAATCTCCCCAAAACGCAATTTAATCAAAAAAAAATTGAAATAAAATTCAATGAATACCTAAAAAACGAAGATTATACAAAAGAAATTTTATTCTCTCCGCTCTTGAAATCACCTCCAAAAGTATTAACATATGCCAAAAAAATTAAAGTTATATTACCCCATGACCTAGAAAATGATTGTACCTACTTGTTAACTATCGGTAAAAACATAAAAGATTTTCATGAAGGAAATACGCTTCAAGTTATGCAACAATTCCCATTTACAAAATCTTCTCAATTTGATACCTGTGCAATACGTGGTGAATTACTAAAAACTCACCCCAAAATGAAATTAGATAATTATCTCGTTTTTTTATATCACTATGATAGTGTGCCTGATAATAACTTTCTTAACAAGACTCCAATTTATTTCGGGCTAATTGATAACAATCAATTTAAAATTGAATATGTTAAATCAGGAAAATATAAAATTCTTGCTCTACAAGATAAAAACAATGATTATAAGTGGAATGATAATGAAAACGTCGGAATTGATGAAGATTTAACAGTAGACTTTACGAAAAATACTAAAATAGAAATGGATTTATTCTGCTTTCCTTATGATATAAAACCACCGAAAATCAGTAAAGCATCTTGGAAAGACAGCCTAACTTTTGTCATAGATTTTAATGAGCCAATTATTAATGACTCTTTAAAAATCTTATTATCAACAAATTATAAAGCCATAAGTTCAGATAAAAAAGCAGAAATATGCTTTGCAAACTTTGTGAAAGATAGTATTTCTATACAACTTATAAATCTTTTAGATACCCTTGGCAATAAAACAGATACTACTTTTACTATAGTATTGAATAAGACAAACTCTTCACCTAAAAAATTTCAATTACATCAACCTGAAATTTTTCCTGATTATTGGCTTATAAAAGCAAATGCTTGTTTAGATGAAAAGGAAATTCATAAAATACAAATATTGGATACCTTAAATCATATTATGCACTTACCAATTAAAATTCAAAATAACTACATTAAAATACATGTCAATGAAAAGTTAGATACAGCTCAAATTTATACTATCCAAATTGATAGCACTTTTTTATCATTTCAATCTAGTAAATTAGATTCTACAGTGCAGTTCAAAGTAAAACCAATAAATAAAGAAAATTACTATTGCTACTTAAAAATAGATGTAGATTGTGATTATGAAAGTTTTCTAGGAGTATTAAAAAACATTACTACACAAGAAAAGATAATATTTACTAATAAAATTGCTGAATTTGGAGAATTAAAGCCTGGTAAATATCAAATCATAATTATTAACGATTTGGATAACAACGGTTTGTGGTCAACGGGTGATTTAAAAAATTTAAAATTACCTGAAGATATTTATATTTTTCCACAAGAATTAGAACTTAAACCTAAAATGAAAATTGAAAATCTAAAAATTAATGTTGATTAAATATAAACATTAACATTATAGATTAATACTTTCCTTTATTTCTTTCTAATTTTGCAAGCATTATGCGCAAAATACGTTTACTAATAAGTCCATGTCCTAATGATACTTATATTTTTTATGCATTGATAAATCAAAAAATAGATACTCACGGATATAATTTTATACCCGAATTTTACGACATCAAAGAATTAAATGAAAAGGCAAAACAAGGATATGGAGATGTGATTAAAGTTTCTTTTTATGCATATTCAAAGTTAAAAAATCATTATTATTTATTGCGAACGGGGGGGGCAATAGGCAGAGGTTGTGGTCCTTTATTGGTGACCATAATAGGTAAAACCATAACTTCACAATCAATAATTGCTATTCCTGGAATAGATACCACAGCTCATTTCCTTTTACAATTTTATTTACCTGAACATAATAAAAAAAAAGTACTTTTATTTCATGAAATTATGCCTGCAGTAGCAAAAGGTGAAGTAGATGCAGGAGTTATTATCCATGAAAGTCGTTTTACCTATAAAGATTACGGTTTGCAATGTATCCAAGATTTAGGCGCTTACTGGGAAGAAAAAACAGGTTGTCCAATTCCATTAGGCGGTATTATCGCCTCAAAAAATCTATTTTCTTTAAATCAAATCATTGAAATAGAAAATCTTATTCAAGAAAGTATCTTGTATGCACAACAACATGAAGACGAAGTTTTGAAGTATTGTCAGAATTACGCGCAAGAAATGGATAAAGAAGTAATGCTTGCCCATATCCAATTGTATGTCAATGATTTTAGTTTAGAATTAGGCAAAGAAGGAAACCATGCCCTACAAATGATGGAAAAAATTATCCAAAATCAGTAGTATTTTTATAACTTAATGAATTGGTCAGAAATTTTTAAAACTTTATTTGTTTATAACCCAAGCGAACCTATGCTCTTTACGAGCGGTGTATTCTTAATATGGTATTGCTTATTTTTATTAGTTTATTCATGGATATATAACGTTAAAATATATCGCACTTTATGGGTTATATTATTTAGTTTCTTTTTTTACTACAAATCTTCTGGTGGATATTTAGTAATTTTATGTTTTTCTATACTTTTAGATTATTATGTAGCACGTTGGATTTATCAATCTTCCAATCCATCAAAACAAAAGTTTCTGCTTATTCTTTCTATTACTTGTAATTTGCTCTTATTAGGCTATTTCAAATATACCAATTTGATTTTAAGCACTTTGAGTAGAATCGTAAGCTTAAAGTTCGAGACATTAGATATATTTTTGCCTATTGGCATTTCTTTTTATACCTTTCAAACCATATCTTATATTGTAGATGTATACAAAAAAGAAATTAAACCTACTGAAAATCTTTTAGATTATACGTTTTATATGTCTTTTTTTCCCCATTTAGTAGCAGGACCGATTGTAAGAGCACGAGATTTTCTTCCCCAACTATATCAAAAGTTAATAATTACCAACGAATATGTACAGGAAGGTTTATGGATGATTTTAAAAGGATTTATTAAGAAAGCTATTATTGCCGATTATGTAGCTCAATACAATGATTTAGTTTTTGGTGGTGTAAAAAACTACTCAGGTTTTGAAAACCTAATGGGATTGTATGGATATGCTTTGCAAATTTATTGTGATTTTTCTGGTTATTCGGATATGGCAATAGGGTTTGCTTTATTGATGGGCTATCGGCTTTTGCCAAATTTCAATAGTCCTTATGTTTCGTTGAATATTACGGAGTTCTGGCGAAGATGGCATATTTCACTTTCTCACTGGCTCAGAGATTATGTTTATATTCCGCAAGGCGGAAATCAGAAAGGACTTTTCTGGCAAAATGTATTTCTATTAAACACAATGTTGATTGGTGGCTTGTGGCATGGTGCAGACTGGAAATTCGTTTTATGGGGCGGCATACATGGACTTGCATTAGTACTTCATAAACTATATCAAAATTTCATTGGAAAGACCTATAAACTAAAAGAAAATATATTTGTTGATTTGGTTTCATGGTTAATTACGTTTCATTTTGTTGCATTTTTATGGGTTTACTTTAGAGCTAGCAGTTTCTACGAAGCTAATTTATTTATTATACATATCGTTACAAATTTTGATTGTGCATATTTTATTCCCTTCTTACAAGCAAGATATTTATTTTGTTTGATGTTGAGTTTAGGATTTACTATCCATTTTATGCCTAATTCTTTCAAAAATCAATTATTTGGTTATTTCTCTAAAATGCCCTTTTGGGGAAAAACTGTCATTTTTGTGATAGTCATTCAAACTATGATACAATTACGCTCAGAAACTATTCAACCGTTTATTTATTTTCAATTCTAATAAGTATTTATGCGTAATTTTATCCCTAATTATTAGTAATTTTTAAACTTATTGCCATAAATATTGATGCTTTGTCAAAAATATCTATACTTTTGTAACGCTTTATAAACTTAACATGATACGTCCAAGGTCTAGGTCTTCCATAACATTTAGCGATATATCTTTAAAATTGTTACCTATTTGTATTTTTTTAGTATTAACTATAAAATTATTGCAGTGGCTACTGTAAGATTTTTATGAAAGTTTTTTTGATAGAAGTTTTTTATTTAAAACAAGGATACTTATCAAAAGCCCAAGCCACGAAATCCAATCCCCTAACATTACATACAGAGTTTTATAATGGTAATGTTTCACTTGGACATCTATAAACAAGGGCTTCCACCAATCCGTAGATTTTAAAATATTACCTTGATTGTCAATATGCATACTTAAACCAGTGTTAGCACAACGAACTATTTCCCTACGTGTTTCAATGGCTCTTAATTTTGCGTAGTACGCATGTTGAACATATCCTGAACTTTTTCCCCACCAACCATCATTTGTTATTACACTAATAAATTTTGCTCCTTTTTGTACAATCTGTCTCACATGATGTGGGAAAATAGATTCGTAACATATTACATTTCCAATTTCATTGGTTGTTTTTCCATCTAGACAATAAATGCTATCAGGAATACCATAATTCCCAAAACCACCACCTAAATCAATTTGAATAATACTTTGTAAACACTTCAAATAATCATAATAAGGTGTTCTTTCTACGAATGGTACCAACTTAGATTTTTCGTAAAACTCTGGACTTGTATCCCCAAGTACCGTTGAAGAATTATATGCTTGTATCCATTGATTTTCATAACGTTTTGCCGTACTTGGTGCATTAAGCTCATTATCAAATACCTTATATTCCGAACAACCAGTCAATAAAGGAACTTTATGCTTCTGTACAACGTCTAATAAGGGTTGAAGTCTTGGGTCCTCTAAATAACTATGATAAAAAATTCCAAAAGGGATAGCCGTTTCTGGTAAAATCACCAAGTCCAAACTATCTATGCCGTTCGCTTTATACATCTTTGTAAAAAGCGCTATTTGACTATCTTCCGACAAAACCTCAAATTTTTGATAAGGGTCTATATTGGGTTGAAGAATTCTTACATTCCATGTTTTTTCTACTTTGTAAGCATTACGAAATGGTAAAGTAAGAAAAATAGAAAGGACGAATGGAAAAAACACAACAAAAGCAAGGGCATATTGAAGTTTACGATTATGGATTTCATGTAAAAGAAGAAAACACAAAATATTGATTAATAGTAATAATGCAGAAGCACCATAAATACCTGTAAATTCAATGAATTGAATGTAAAATGGAAAGGAAGCAAAGGAGTGTCCTAACGTAAGCCAAGACCATGTCAGTTCCCATTGAAAATGTAAAAACTCAAAACTTATCCATAACGGGATAAATGTTAAATAGCAATTTAAAGAAGTACTTTTTTTTCTGATATACCAAAATAAAGCGATAGGTATGGTCATCAAAAAAGGGTTTAAGGTATTAGCTAAAAAACCTGCGAAAAAATTTTGGAAAGCCTCATTGAAAGAATTGGCTCCAATTACCGTTAAACATAGCCAGTATCCAACAATTATATTCCATAATAAAAGAGCAAAATAAGTTTTCCAATATTTTTTGGGGCTGTACTCCCAAATATAGAACAGAGGAATCCAACCTATACACGCCAAAAAAGGAAAAGGAAAAGGTGGAAAAGATAATCCAAGTAGTAAACCACTCAAAAAAACTAAAATAAAAGGCTTATTAAGGGCTTTGGAATGAAAGAATGGATGGATATTTTGTAAAATCCTCATACATTAAGCAATTTCTGTGACGGGTTCAATCCATTTGCCATCGGCTTGAATAAGTTTAATAAGCTCTTGAACAGCATTTTCAGAAGGTACATCTCTAACTAAAAGTTCTTTTCCTTTGTAAAGGGAGATTGTTCCATGCCCTGAGCCAACATAGCCATAATCTGCGTCAGCCATCTCCCCAGGGCCGTTCACAATACAGCCCATAACTGCTATTTTTACACCTTTTAAGTGTTCCGTATGACGCCTTATCATAGCAGTTGTTGTCTGTAAATCAAATAAGGTTCTACCGCATGAAGGACATGAAATATACTCGGTTTTAGTCATTCGTAACCTACTGGCTTGTAAAATACCAAAAGAGGTTTCATTGATCGTTTTTAAACTTATTCTTTCGTCTGAAGTTTGTAATAAAATACCATCTATTAAGCCATCTATCAATAAAGCACCAAGTCTTCCTGCCGCCGCAATTTGAAAATATTCCCATTCCTTCACTCCTTCATAAAACTCCTCTTCAATAAAAGTCTCTAAAATTATTGGTGCTTGAATACCTTTTTTTATCCATAGAGCAATCGCAAGCCGTATGGGCTGTATCGAATACGTTTCACCGCTTAAAATAAAAACTACATTTTGAGAAAAAGGAGGATAAAAATTTTCAAATAAAATATCTTCAACTCTTATTTTTACAAAATTCAGTATATCCGAACGAATTAGTGCATGCTTAAAAGCATTGTAATTATCAAATAAAGGGAAGATATTACGTTGAGGAGACTTAATCCAAAAGTGATAGGGTTGTATGACATTCAATGAATTAGGAAGGTCAAAATCAAGGGATTGTTTACCTATGATAAGATAGTCAGCGGCGTTATCTTGAAAATTCCATTTATCAGTTTGCAAGTTATAAATATAACCTATGGCTTCCAAAGTTTCATAAGAAATAGATTTTAGATTTTGGAGGTCTATAAGGACGCGAGGTAGTTCATTTTGACCTATTTGGTGAACTTTTTGGGTTTTTCTTCTTTGAAATTGAAAAGGGTCATAAGGAAGTTGGTAGTTTGAATAGGATTCACGATAGGAAGGATATTTTGCTATCCAATGCTGTAAATGGTTTTTTTGGTTTTCAAAATGATGGAGAATAGCTTTTGCAACAGGTATTTCTGCTTCAGGAGGTTCTGTAAGTGAGACACGGATGGTATCCCCTAAACCATCCGCTAATAGTGTTCCAATACCAATAGTAGATTTTATTCTTCCATCAGAACCATCTCCTGCTTCTGTAACACCTAAATGCAAAGGATAGTAGTATTTAGTTCTTTTTTTTATCATTTCATGAACTAACAACCGATAAGCATACACCATGATTTGAGTGTTAGAAGCTTTCATGGAGATAACAATTGAATGGAAATCTTCTTTTTCGCAGAAATGGATGAATTCAAGGGCAGATTCTACCATACCTTTTGGGTTATCTCCATAGAAACTCATAATTCTATCGGATAGCGAACCATAATTTGTTCCAATACGTAGAGCTGTTTGATTTTGTTTAAGGATTTTAAGTAAGGGCAAAAATTTTTTTTCAATTTTTTGGAGTTCATTTTGGTAGATTTCTGGTGTGTATTCAAGGAGTTCAAATTTTTTTTTATCGGCGTAATTTCCGGGGTTGATACGGACTTTTTCTACGATTTGAGCGGCAATTTCAGCGGCATTAGGTGTAAAATGAATATCCGCAACTAATGGAGTATTGAAACCTTTTTTTTGTAGTTCATTTTTTATATTTTTTAGATTTTGAGCTTCTTTTTTAGAAGGAGCTGTGATACGAACCAATTCACAACCTGCTTGTATCATTCGAATGGATTCTTCTACGGTTGCGTTGGTGTTCATAGTATCTGCGGTTGTCATAGATTGAACGACAATTGGGTGCGATCCTCCAATGCATAATGATGAACCTATTTGTACAGGTAAGGTTTTTAATCGAACGGGTTCAATTAAAGAAAGACAGTAAATAGTATTCATAAAATCGCCTCCACTTTTTTTATTTCAGGAATAGATTTGATAATAGTTTGTTCTAAACCTGCCTTCATGGTCATAGTATTCATATTACAACTTTCACAACTGCCTAATAATTTTACTTTTAAAACGTCTCCTTCAATTTCTACTACCTTAACATCACCACCATCGGATTGTAAATAAGGTCTTAAAGTATCAAGCACTTCTTCCACTCTTTCTAAAAGCGTTTTCATGACTACAAATCTACTATGATTTTTAGGTAAACACAAAAAAGCCGTAAAAAATTTAGCTTGTAAGAAGAGAATAATTATTAAAATGAAGAAATTCCTTTTACTTTTGTAACATGAAAAAGGTTGTTATTCCATTAGATTTAAGCCCGGAGAATTTTAATGTACTTCCTTACTTAAAACTTTTTCCTAAGGAAACAACGGAATTTATTTTTTTGCATGTATGGCAATCTTCATTTTGGAACAGGCAACAAGAACTGAAGTTGAATAATAAAGAGCTTCTGGATTCACTAAAAAATCATTCAAGTTTGGAAGGTTTAAATATTAGAACCGCTTGGTTAGAGAGTAATCAATCAGTGGGAGTTGTTTTAAATCAGTACATAGAAAAAGAAAAAGCGGATTTGGTTTTGATGGTAGTAAAGCAAAAAGACCAACTAGATAAAATGATTTTAGGTACAGAGGCTACAAAAATATTACAGAATTGTTTTATTCCAATATTAGTAGTACCGAGGAAAGTAGCGAAGGTTCAATTTAAAAAAGCTACTTTTTTTACAGATGCATCACCGGTATCTATAACGGCTTTTCTTAATATACTTCCTTATTTAGATTTTTTTCAATCAGAAGTAAATATCATAAAAGTGAATACGCCCACAGACTTTATTTCTTCAAGAGAATTTTTATCTTTTCAAAATGCTATTCACGAGCAAATTTCTAGAAGATTAAGTTTTGATATTTATTGCGATTATGAAGTGGAAAAAGGAGTATTAGATTACGCATTGGATTATAATATTGATTTGATTGTATTAGCAACACACGGAAGAAAAGGGTTAGCGTTAATGTTAAACGGCTCTGTTACGGAAGAAGTTATTTGTGCAAGCTTTAAGCCTGTTTTAATTTGTCGCATACCTAATTAGCATAAAATGCAATCTTTTTAAAAGAATTTTTTAAATTTGCAGAAAAATCATAAAGTAAATGAAATTCTACTCGTTAAAAATTAAAGAGGTACAACCCGAAACAAATGAGGCGGTTGTAGTAACTTTGGAGAAGCCTGAAGGAAATATCTTTGACTATAAGGCTGGCCAATATTTGACTTTCAAAGTTTACATCCAAGGACAGCAACATAGAAGAGCTTACTCATTATGTTCAGCACCTAATTTAGATAAGGACTTACAAGTTTGTGTAAAGCGCGTACATAATGGTTTAGTTTCGAATTATATCAATCAATCCTGGCATAAAGGAGATATTATAGAAGTTTTACCACCTAATGGAAATTTTTGTGTAAAAACCGAAGCTAATCGTTTGCATCATTATATTTTAATTGCAGGGGGAAGCGGTATAACACCTATTTTTTCTATTTTAAGAACTGTTTTACATGAAGAACATTTTGCTTTTGTTACTCTGATCTATGCAAATCGTGATGAAAATTCCATTATTTTTGGTAAATGGATTGATAATCTACAATTTAAGCATAGAGATAGATTTACTGTGCATCATGTTTTGGAAAATCCTATCGGGGATTGGAGAGGCTTAACAGGAAGAATTGGAAATGATGATACTACGAAACTCCTAAAAGAAGTTATTCAACGTCATAATCTAGAAAGTTCTGTTTATTTATGTGGACCCTCGGGTATGATGGATGCCGTTAAACATATACTAGAAAAATACAAATATCCAAAAGAACAAATATTTACAGAGTCTTTCGGTGCTACCAAGGAGATTGAGGGTTTTAATACTTTAATAGATACGGCTAATATTCAGTATAATACGCATCAGGTGAAGGTGATACTAGATGGAATGCCCCATATTTTAACGGTCAAGGCGGGACAGACTATTTTAGAATCCGCAATTCAAGCAAATTTAGACCCACCTTATGCATGCCAAGAAGGCTCTTGTAGTACTTGTAGAGCTTTATTACATTCTGGGAGGGTGCATTTATTAGAACGAGAAGGGCTCTCTGACAATGAAATGAAACAGGGATATGTTTTAACTTGCCAGTGTCATCCTTTATCAGACGATGTGGAAGTTGAATTTGGTTGATGAAAATTAGGTTCAAAAAATAACCCCCAAAATTTGGGGGCTTAATTATGTAAAACGTTTTAAAAATTCCATCTATATTGCAAACAGTAGCTTCTTTGTGGTCCCATAGAACCCGGTATTAACGCATATTCTTCATTAAATACATTGAAAATATGGAATGAAACCACGTTTTTTCGTATTTGATACGACAAAATTAAATCCACTACATTTGCTCCTTTGTTATGTTTTTTACGGAAATCAATAGCCCCAGGTATCGCTAAACCAAAAATCTTATCAACATTTACCATGTGGCTATTATAACGGTAATTAATCATTGCTAAAAACTGCTTGTAGCCAATCTCTAAACTACTTCGGAACGTGGTTTTACTGCGATATTTTAGTGTGTAGGGTTGATCTTGAATAGCTTTTTGCTTTTGCTCATCAGAAACAATATTTTCATAAGGACCGCTAGCAAGAACCAAATTAGGGTCATCATTCCCATCAAATTTCACCCTTTCTACCCTAGATTTATCAACATATACAGCATTGTTAGTAACAATAATAGGATAATATTCTAGTTCTTTTAAACCATCTTTATTGATAGGGTTAATAAGGGTAAGACCACCACCCCAACCAAAAACCCAATTCCCTACTTTTCCATCAACATAACCATTGAACTCTACACCGTTGATAGAAGCATTCGTAATATTTTCAGCAGAAAAACCAAAAGAATTAGGGGAGGATTTGGAACTATCAGACAAAAACTCTACCATGTTATTAAACTGCATAGTAAAAGCGGAAGCATCTACAAAACCTTTCCAATCACCCAATTTAAATAATTGCTTGACACCTAATTCAGCGGTATAGCCTTTTTCTACTTTAATGTTGGGATTGGGTAAAACTAAAACACCGCCAGCGGAAGTAGTGGTATAACGTTCAGCGACGGAGGGGCTTCTTAAACCTTGCCCTGCAGATGCTCGCAAATAAGTGGCTTTATGTATTCTGTAATTGAGTCCAAAACGAGCAATTGGCTCTTTCATAGTTACTAATCGTTCACGCCCAATACGATCTACCGAAATTAGTATATCATTAGCTTTTTTAAAATCAAATTTATCCCCTTCAATGACTTCATATTGGTAGCGAACGCCAATAGAGCCATTCAAACGCCCCCATTTTACATCAAATTGTAGAAAAGAACCATATTGGTCTCCAAAAGCTTTTCCAAAAGTGCTATCTGCACGAACATTATTACGTTGATGACTGAATCCCGCTAATCCCGTTAAATTAAATCCAGAACTATCGGTTGAAGTAATCAAACCCTTAATAAACTGAAAATCATTATAAATCAAAGTGGCGTTACCAGATTGCCCGGTACTAATTTTGTTATCTTGGTGGAAGATACGTCCACGATATACGTATCTATCTCCTTTTTTGGTGAGATAAGCGACGGAAGGGTCTAAAGTATATCGTTGAAGCCATTGATAGGATAAGAATCCATTTCCAGGAATGAATTGTAATTTTGGATAGCCAGCCCAAGCAATGAAGGTAGCGGAGGAGTCTAGATTAGCTTGTCCATTTAAACCGATATAAAGCCCTTCTACTTTGGGGAAATAGTATTTGGTCATCAATAAAAATCTGCCACGATTGGAGAATTCTTCTTGTTTGTAACCCGAGTTACGGATAAGGTCTAATTGAGTGGTAAGGTCAAAATTTTTGATTTTACGAGCGTGAAAAGCGTGAACAGAGGTGTTAATAGCGGAGCTTCTTCCATCCCAGTCAGCGGATTTATCACGAGGAGTTCCAAAGACTTCGTGTCGGATTCTCACGGAAGATTTAGGCACTATGGTAGGGTCAGAGGTAAGAACGTTAATGACGCCTCCCATAGCACCAGCACCAAATAAAACAGAAGAAGCTCCTTTGATAACTTCCACTTGCTTGATATTATCGGTTGGAAGCATATCAAAGTTG
>CALLNY010000006.1 GCA_938005475.1 uncultured Bacteroidia bacterium
AAAAGTTTTTGTTTCATAACACGAAAATTTAGGCTACAAAAATATAATGATTTTTTCTAATTTTTTTACCCAAAGTCGCGAGATTCTTACTAATTTGACTATGGATATTCTGATAGTAAGAAAACACTACGTTATATTTTGAATTTTTAATCGATTTTAAAGTAACTAACTATCAAAAAAGTTTTATATTTGCATGTTCAGTTAGTGAATGAAATGCAGTATATAAAAGTAGAGAAACAAGTTCAAGACGGAGTAGGTATTGTTTATTTGAATAGACCTGAGGCTTTAAATGCTTTAAATACGGAACTCATGGAGGAGTTATCCTGCCAAATAGTGGAATGGGATAATGATGAGGAGGTTCGTTGCATCGTGCTGACGGGTAGTGAGAAGGTATTTGCGGCTGGAGCAGATATTAAACAGATGTCTGGCAAAGGGGCTATTGATATGCTGATAATCGATCAATTCACGAAATGGGATAAGATAAAACGTTGTAAAAAGCCGCTTATTGCGGGGGTAAGTGGTTTTGCTTTGGGGGGAGGATGTGAATTGGTGATGCACTGTGACATGGTAGTAGCTTCAGAAACCGCCCAATTCGGACAACCTGAAATCAAAATTGGTGTTATGCCAGGTGCAGGAGGAACTCAACGTTTAACTCGTGCTATCGGTAAAGTTCGTGCTATGGAAATGGTCTTAACAGGTAAATTTATCACCGCTCATGAAGCGCTTCAATATGGTTTAATCAATAAAGTAGTGCCCGTTGAAATTTATTTGCAAGAAACCCTCAAACTTGCTAAACAAGTTGCGAGTATGCCACCCCTTGCTGTACGTTTAGCTAAAGAAGCTGTTCTCAAAGCTTTTGAGACTTCTCTTGAAGAAGGTCTTATCTTTGAAAGAAAAAACTTCTATTTACTTTTTGCTACTGATGACCAAAAAGAAGGTATGAACGCCTTCATAGAAAAAAGACAGCCCAACTGGAAAGGGAAATAATGAAAAGAATTGTTGTCTTAATAAGTTTGTTGAATAGTTACTTAGCTTTTTCGCAAGTTCAATATTACGAACTTGGTAGTAACCCATTATCTACATTATCCCAAAATCTTAAAATCCTTTCAACGAAAAATTTTGAAATAGTCTACGGTGGAGAATATGAAGATTTAGCCAAAATTACAGCACAGTATGCAGAAGCCGCTTATTTTGACTTATCGCTTCCCAAGAATTGGGATTACCGCTTAAGAACCAAAGCTCGAATCAATGTTTTTTCTAATTTTTGGGAATTTCAATCTTATTTTACTTCTTTTCAACCTGGGCTTTACAAAAACGGAATTTCTTTTCACCATCATGCTAATGTAGGTTTTGCTTATTTTATGGGAGATAGAGCTTCTTTCTATGCACAAATTCGTTATTTGATATGTAAATTTATCATTTACGACCAATTGCTGGGAAAATCTAATTTAAATTTTCAGCATAATTTGCTTTTATATTTACCAGATTGGTTTGCGGAAGGTGCCGCCTATTTTATGAGTGAAGGTTGGGATGAAAACGATGAGATGCTCATGAAACAAATTAAAACTAATCAATGGGAAGAATTGTTAATGAGACCCTCTAATGCTCCCACCTATAAGACCGTACGAAAATCCTTTTGGTTCTTCATTGCGAAAGAATGGAAAAAAGAAAAAATCAACGAAATATTTTACATGACCCGCCTAACACGTTCTATTGAAGGAGGCTTATTGACAGTTTTAGGGCAAACGCATAGAACTATTATGGCCCGCTGGATTGCTTTTTGTGAGTCCTTTAAAAACTACGAAAGCTCCAATACACTCAACGCTCTCATCCCCCTGAAAAAAAATCAACGTATTTTAGGTTGGGACGCTAACCACCAATATATCGTTGGACTTATAGAACAAAACACCCAAGTATTTCCCTTTGTTTACGAAATAATTTCTCAAAATATTAAAATTTATACCTCTAAAAAACTAAAAATCAACTTAATGCCCGACTTTAATACTAATTTACCTGTTAAAATAAATGCAAAAGGAACTCAATTTATTTACCCTGACTTTGACAAAAAAAATAAATTGTTAATCTTTGATATAAAAACTTTGCAAGTTCAAACGTTAGAACTAGATAAACCTTTTGACGGCTTTAATCAATTCTACCCTCTTCCTAACTCCGATGAATATATTATTTCTGCTTACTTGCAAGCAAATTCGGATTTATTTTTATTAAAACCCTCAGGTAAAACAGAAAATTTAACGAAAACCCTTCTATATGATGAACTTTTCCCCATAGTTTATGATGAAAATACCATTTTTTATTCTTGTGCTTTTGTTGATACTTCAAACAAGACCTATAGTTTACTTGGTGTACAAAATGCTAAAAGTTTAGTTAGGTTAGATATTAACTCTCGAAATTACTCAATATTCTTACAAGCAAGTGAAAATGACTATATTCCAATTGGATTTATTAATCAACAACTTATTTTCCGATATGCTAATACCTTCCCTGCTCAAATTATGTCTATCTCATTAGAAAACAAAAATTTTAAGTACTTAAGCAATTTCAATCAAGGCTTTTTATATGGAGTTATACGGGATAATTATTCATATATAGCACTTTATGAAAAACATCGTCTGAATGTAGCTTCTATTTCTTTAAATGAAGATACTAGTATGAACCCTAAATACTCAGATAGACGGATTTTTAGCATGGTAAATCAATGGAATGAAGAACTCAAGCAAAGAAAAAATCAAAAACAGCTAGATGAGGTACTACAACAAGATACCACTGAAATAGAAGAAATTCAAAAAGAGGAAGACAAAAAAGGAAAAGTTAAATATTATGTATTTGATGAAGGAGATACAGTAAAAATAACGGCTAAACAAAAAAAGAAAAATAAGAAAAAACAACATGTAAAATATGATGAACTATTTTTTACCATTGAGCGTGCTAAAATTGAAGATATACAAAATCATGGGATTACTCCCATAATAACGAAAGTAAATGTTGTATTTGATATAGACCCTATTTACCGATTAGGAGTGAAAAATGAAATTTTTTTAAAAGATACTCGTAACCAAAGAGATTTACGTTTAATGTTTACTCCTTTTCTCAAAGATTTTCAGTCTTCTTACCACCAAATAGAATATCAAGAACGATTTAAAAAATTTCAATGGAATATTAGTTTTTATAAACAAAGTAATCACTTTAAAGACCCTTTTTGGATACGTTATAATCATGCTACGCTTAATACGGGCATCACTCGATTTTTATCTTACTTTGATAAAATTAAATTAGAAGTACAAACAGCAAAAATTACACGTTATGATTTGAGAATCATAGATAATCGTTCTTTGAATGGTAGTACTTGGAATAATCAGTTGGTTTTACGATATGAATATAAAAAGCTGAAAACGCATCAAAACTACATTTACCAAGGAAATCACTTAATTTTTCAAAATACATCAGCTTTATATTGGAGAGAGAAAAACTTTCATTTTACGAATTTTGAGTTAGATTTTAAAAATTATGTAGCGTTAGAGCATATTGTGTTAGCAAGCCGTTTTAGGGGAGCATTTAGTTTAGGAAGAGTGCGTCCTAATTATTTTATGGGGGGCTGGGACCAATGGCTTAATGCGGAATTTCTTAATAAAAGAGAACTTCCCGTTGGGGGGAGTATAGAAAGATTTTATTATAGCAAAATTATACCTTTGAAGGGGTTTGCATACAACGCCCGAAACGGAACACAGTTTTTAATGGCTACGTCGGAATTAAGAATTCCTAGCAGTAGAATCGTTAAAAGACCTTCATCAGGTATACCTCTTTATAATTTTCAATGGATACTCTTTGGAGAAATTGGTACCGTATGGACAACAGGTAATCCATTCTCCCAAAGAAATCCCATTGACTCCAAAACTATTGAAAGACCTCCCCTATCTATTACAGTTCAAAGTTTGAAAAGTCCTTTTATTTTATCCGCTGGTATGGGAGTAAAATTCCATGTTATTGGTTATCCAATTCGTTTAGATGTCGCTTTTCCAATTGAAGATGGTACCTTTACCAGTACAAAATTCGGTCTATGCCTGAGTTATGAGTTCTAATATTCGCAAAATAATCAATGAAATTTATAATCAGTCCCAAGATTTTCGCAAAAGAAAATTTGATATTCATAAATATAAGCCCTTTATTGAACAATGTAATCCAGTGGAGTTAATCGTAATAGCATTTAAGGAATTTCCAGGAAATTTTGCTCGTAAATTATTGTTGTACACTTTAAAATGGTGGAAAGATTTTAATCTTGAAATTTTTATCAAAGCATTAAATGAACTCCATAATGACGAATTAGGCGTTGTATATTGGGTTTCATTTGTTAAACGTTATTTTGATTATGATTTAACTCCTTATTCCTCGAACAAAGATTTATATCTCCAGCCAATAACCTATTTTGAGCATTCAAGAGAATGGGTATTAGAATTAGAAAGAATGAAAATCGATTTACAATACTTGAAAAGTTTAAAAGAAAAATTGAAATCAGTAGAGATTATAAATTCAAGCTAGGGGGAAGCATACCGAACCATTCCGAACACCAAAGCCAAGGTCAAGACCTTGCAAATTGGGAATTACCATTTTAAAATTTCGTTTTTAAGGAAGGAGTCAATGCCGATGAGGTACTCTTGTGTATTGCGGGCATGGGCAAGCATGCGTGCCGTGAATTTTAAGGCGGGCTCCATGGGCATCTTGTTAGCATCTACAAATAATTTTTTTATCACACCTATTCCTCCCCCAGCAGTTTTATCTATCAATTTTTCAATTTCATCGTAAGCTAATACTCCAAAATTTTCTGAAGGAAATAATTTATAAACCAAACCTAATTCATAAGCTTGCTGGGCGGTAATGTTTTCTGCTGAATAGATTAGTTGTTTTAAACGAGCTTGTCCTATATGGTTTATAAGGATAGAGAAAGCCATCAGTGGCAGAAATCCCCTTTTAAGTTCAGGAATACCAAAAACTGCTTTTTCAGAAGCCATTACTAAATCGCAACTTTGCGCTAAAGCCCACCCTAAACCTAATGCGTATCCTTCTACTAACGCTACAACTAATTTGCTATTTCTTTGAATATCAAGTAGTAAATCTGCTGTGAACTCCGTATCGTATTTATTTTCCTCTATACTGAATTCTCTGAGTTTCAGTAAATAATTTAAATCTACGCCCGTACAAAAGAACTTTTTGTTCCCTTTTAAGACAATAACACGCACATCAGAAAGTTTTTCCGAGTACTCTAATGCATCACGTATTTCTTTTGTGGTTAAATAGTCTATGGAATTACCATAGTCCGCCCGTTTGATAGTAATCGTAGCTATTCTTTTATCTATATTGTAATGTATCGTTTTATATTCTGCCATAATTAAAGTTTAACTATTTTTTGGTGATATGTATGATTTTGTGTTTGAATTTTTAAAATATATATACCAGCTTGCCATGCTTGGGTATCCAAAATCAGATTTTGCTGTTCATAACTAGTGTGATACACCACTTTCCCTTGTAAATCATAACAAGTTAAAATTGTAGGGAATTGATTAGTTTGAATATGTAGTTCTTTATTGAAAGGATTAGGATAAACATTGGGAATAAAAGAAGTTGTATTTTGTAATGCAGATAAGTTAGATACAGTGATATCATCTAAATATAGCATATTGCCGCCGTTAAATTTATTCATAAAGTAAATTTGAATAGTTTGGTTAGCAAAGAGGCTCAAGTCAATGAGCTCGTTACGCCATAAATAATTAGGAAAAGCGACGAAGGGGTCTACCCAAGGGGTATCCGTAGCTAAATCTGCACCGCCTTTCATCCACAAAGGGAACCAACCAGAACACTCAGCATTGACCATGACATACAAAGTATCACTTAAAATAAGCGGATAACCATTTTGCATATTTAATTGAACGTAGGCTAAATTAAAAGATAAATGCGGGTTTGTAAGTCCCTGTAAATTGATGTAAGGAGTCACTAAAATATCCACTTGACCATAAGTAGAATAGGTATAGTTATTCATTCTGACACTTCTCGCACTTTGTCCGAAAGCACCTTTCAATTTAAAGTGACTAAAAGTAATAGAGTCTTCGGGATTGTAGCGGTCATAATTAATAACATTCCATCCAGGCGGAGGAAAACTATTTCCTTCAAAACCTTCATAAAATGGAACATTAAAAGTATTTTGCGTAATATCTTGAATTTCAATTAGATTGTTTATAATTAAGGTATCATAATCTGTTAAATTTTGGACAATAAGTTGAACAGAATATTTGCCTGGCTGTGTTAAAGAGAAGGTAGGATATTGAGTAGTAAAAGTTTGAGAGAAATTTGCGTTAAAGAGGGTCCATTCCCAACTATTAGGTTCACCACGCGTATAATCAAGCAAAGTAATAGCCGAACCTGGGCAACCAATTTGAGAAGAAACCCAAAAAGAAGCTTTCGGCTTTTGATATTTACCAGTACCTGTTAACATTAGGTTGGTATTAGAAATAAGTGTACTTCTAAAAATATTCAGAGCGGCAAGCATTTCTTGTTTTTGTCCGTCTGTAAACATATCCGCAACATGGTCACTAGCGTAATCCATATAATTACGGACTTGGTCAGGTAAATCAGTAGGCATATCATTATCACAGCTGTTGATACGCTTTGCAGAGCCATAGTTTGGTTCAGCTACTAGGGGCGTATCGTCAATATAATCTCCACTTGCACAACCTCCATCAAAGGTATGAGGTAAATTTAGGTAATGACCTACTTCATGGGTAAGAGTTCGGTTATAAATATTATCACCGAAATATACACCCTGCGGAAAAATTTCTCTTGAACCAATACAATCTGCACGAATAACGATACCATCTAAATCAACAACAACTCCAGGATAATAAGCGTAGCCTAATACAGTTCCCCCATTTCCCCCCCGAATTTCTTTAACTACCCAAATATTCATGTACCTTTGTGTATCCCATATAATAAGTTGTTTGAGATTATAATCATTGTTTATATTATGATTAGTGAGATAGGATTGCGTATAGGTTACCCCAGAAGTAGTGAAACCACTGGGGTCTAAACTTGCTAATGAAAATTCTATTTCCGTATCTACTCCCATGCTTCCGCCTCGTGTTCCATACTGCCTCCTAAAATCTCGATTTAACGCTTCTAATGAAGCTTTACATTGCTCAATACTGATTTTCTCAGGTCCATTGTTATGTATGATATGAAATACAACTGGTATAACTTTCTTTCCTCCCATCGTTTTCTGATTGTAATGAGAGCGAACTGATGTATACTTGTTTTGATTTAAGTATTCAATACCACATTTTCTTTGAGAAAAAGCTAAACCGTAAAAAATAAAGCAGATAATCAGTAGATTAAGAAAATTTTTCATTTGAAGTTTCCTTTTTACAAAAATACAAATCATTTGCATATAAAAATAAAAAGAGGCTATATTTTGATAGCCTCTTTTAGCAAGTAAGGATTATCTCTTATTGAATTTTAACCAATTTATGAGTGATAGTTTCAGAACCATTACTAATTACCGCAGTGTACACTCCTTTTGTGATGTTATTGAATACATCTAATTGGATATTAGTTGCACCAGGATTAACATTATACATTTCATTGAAGATTTGCTGACCAATAGCATTGTAAATAATGAGGTTTATAAACTGTTCTTTGTCGGAAGTTAAGGTCAAGTTCATAGCATCTTGTGTTGGATTAGGATAGAAGACCACACCAAATTGGAAGTTAGGAGATAAGATAGCTTCTGCTATATTAGAATATCTATAAGCACCATTGAAATCAACTTGTTTCAAACGATAGTAGTATTTCACATTGGTTTGAACTTGGTTATCATCATAAGTATAATTTACAGGAGTTTGTGTTGTTCCACTTCCATTTACCCAAGCATTAGGATGAATTTTAGCAAAGTTAGTTCCATCTAAACTTCTTTGAATTTCAAAACCAGCATTATTCACTTCAGATTGAGTACTCCAATAAAGTTTAATCAACTGATTATTATTATCAGGAACAGCCACTAAAGGTAACATTTCCACGGGAAAAGGTCTATCATCATCTACTGCAACGGCAAACTCCGAAAAACCGGATTGATTATTTCTAATTACTAGTGCTGTTGACATAGGATTCAAAGTGGAAGTAGGATTACAATTCCCATAAACGTTCCAATCTGTATTTCCAGTAGTTGCTTTTTGAACAGTTGCAGAGGCATCTCCCGTATACTGCGTATAATTTAAACTTGCATAAGCCGCAGTATAGTTACGGGGATGAGTTCTTACATGATAGGAAGCAGAACCTGCATCATCATCAGGAATAACAATCCATCTACCATTTCCAATCCAAGCATCATAACCATCATTACCACATTCAGCAATATTATTAGGTGTTCCAGTATGTGAAGGTCTAAAATAAACCGTTAGATATTTCCCATAATCAGGGATATCAGTATAGTCAATACCGATTTGGTTCATTTCTTTTTCTGTTGCAGGATTTTCTCTCAGTCCACCTACAGGGAATTCTAATAGGGCTGCGCTAAGAGGATTTCGTCTTCTTAAAATCCCTGCAATATATCTATTAGAATATGTTACTGGGTTTGTTCCTGTGATGGTTCCCAAAACTTCTACGAAATTACCGCTTCCTGCCGCACCAGGATTGTAAGGATAAGCATCTGTTGTAGGTAAATCCGTAATAATGATACCATTATCAAAATGAAGTTGATTTCTTACTATCATGTTTGAAATGGTACTTCCAGTGGCTAACTCAACACCTTTATTTCCCGTTGCAGTATTTTGGATGTAAACACGGTAAAAATTGTCATTAGAGTTGGCATTAGTTGTTCTTGTAAATACTTGGTTCGTATTACCATTGAAATAAACGTTACTACCAATATTTGCATAGAGAGTAGCATCATTGGTGTAATTTCTTGCGATATAGAGGTGAGAGCCATTATTCAAATTAACTTCACCGCCATTATTATTTGTGAAATCACCAAAGAATCCGGTTCCCCCATTCGCACACCAAATACTGCCATTGTTATTTAGAATACCTTGATTAGTTCCACTATCACGATTTAATAAAGCACCATTGATGTGCAATAAAGCATTCGTTTGAACTTGTACTGTTGAACCATTATTAACAAATAATTGGGCATTTGCTGTCCCTATTACGGACATTCCAGCAAGGATTGACTTTAATACAATTTTTTTCATATTCCTGTAAGTTTAATAAGGCAAAAATAAATAACAACCTTTTAAAATGCAAATTTTTTTTTCAAAAAATTTTTTTGTTCTTCGACTTTTAATATTACAACATTGGCAAAAATATATTTAGTCAGTGAAATCCCAAGTAATTCCCAAATTTAAACTTCTATTGACCATAGGATGATAGTAAGTAGTATAGTAACCGGGATACAACACATCTTGAAGTAAATTATTTAACCTTATGAAAATCAAAGCTTTTTTGAATTTTGCAGAGGCGTAAAAATCACTAATAAGTACCGCTTTTTGATAGTAACTTGCAAAAGGATACCAAAAAAATCCTGCATGCTCAAATAAATAAGCTTGTGAGGTAGTAAGCCATTTATTTTTAAAGCCTATATTTAGCTCTATGGTTTTTTTAAAATGTAATTTTTTGTAAATCAAATCAATAGATAAGATATGTTGAGGTGTTCTATCGGTTAAGCCTATTATATTTCGGTTTGGTAAAAAATAATGGTAGTCGCTGTTAATAAGGAAATTTTTCCATTGATAGCCTATACCAAGTTGAGTAGAAAAAATTATCCACATATCATAATATTGCTGTAATTGGGCTTGTGGATTAAAAAAAATAGAATTTTTAAGCTTATGAAGATAAGTACTCCCCCGTAATAACCCATGCTCCGCAATATATTCAGCCTTTATGCCTCCTTTTAAGACTTTAACATTCTTTAATGCCGAATCATTCCTAAAAAAAGCAAAATTGCTGTAGCGGTCTCTTAGAGATGGATTTTGATTTTGAAAATCAAAATGTAAACTTAATTTCCATGTTTGAAGTGTATCTTGCTTATTGAAATAAATCCTAAAATCATGCTGATTAGACCATACAAAAATATCACTATATTGTACCCATTGCTGTGCTTCTATTAGAACATAAGGAAATGCATTAACCTGATTTCGATTAACTAATTTAAGGTTTCTTTGTTGATTAATGGATAGATTTCCTTTGTAATGGTTCTGTGTAGCTATGAAATTTAAAAGACTTTGAATTTTTGGAGAGTGTAGGACTATACCCAGTTTTCCCCATTTTTTTTCTAATTCATATTCATGTAAGAAACCATTGATAATCTTAAAGCCGAAAGGATTGTGTAAAATACTACGAGCGACCAATCCACTATCAACTTTTTCATCATACATAGACCACTTATACCATTGATAGCCTAATGAAGCCTGTAATGCCCAATATAATGAAACTGTATCTTGGTTTAATTTAAGTGAATATTGAGTAAATAAGGATTTTTCTTGTCTAATCCATTTTGCGTCTCGGAGTAAGATAGGTTGGGCGTTCTGATTGAAAGAAGTTTCATAGGTGTAAGAACCATCTTGGTAAGTGCCACCATTTAAATTATCTTTTAAATCGTGAAGCATAGCAGATAAAGCAATAAAATGCCTTTGATTTTTACTTAAATAATGGGTAGTTAAATGAATATTCCAGTGGTCAGTAACATTATTCAAATAAGCACCAACCGAAGTTCTACGTTGGGATTTTAAGGTAGTATTCCAAAAAGGATTTATATTACGAGATAAAATTAACCCAAAATTTTGAGTTTTATTACCACTTTGGTTGAATTTTGCACGTATAAAAGGAGTCCTAGTATTCAGGAATAAAGATTGTTTTTCTATATCCCAAAAATACAATTGGTTTTGATTTAAAAAAGGGTCATTGTTATAAGAAATAGGCAAACCATTATGGTAAACTTCATGTGGCTTCCCTACTTGCCCTAAACTTCTTACATAATCGTAAGTCATAATATCGGCATTATCCCAAAAGATTAGCTCCTGAAAAGGAATAACAAAAGTATCTGCACGAAACTCATGGAAATCAATAGCATCTTGAGAGAATTGCACCACTTTGGGTAGAATAGAATCCTGCTTTTCTTGACCCTGTAAATTACAGAATAATCCTAATAATCCGCTAACGAAAAAAAAGAAGTATTTCATTATTTAAAAGGTACTAGTTTTTTTTGAAGGTAATATTTTTGTGATAAAAAAGTTTTCTGTTTAGAATTAGGAAGGTATAGTTTTTCTAAATCTAAATGAAACATGGAATCATCAAGGCTAAAATTAATCGTTTTAATCTTACTATTTTTTTGAATGATTTTCAATGGAAATTCTAACATTAGTTGAGATATACGTTCTAATACAAACGTTATACTAACGTTATCAGGGTTTTCGTTACCTTTTTTTAATAGATACAAATAATTTCGGATTTCATAATTATCGGGATAATACTGAAAAAATAACTGTTCTTGATAATGCACAAAGATTAACCAAGATTGTGAGCCCATAAAATAAGCTACTTGGCATTCTTCCTTTTCAGTAGAAAAAAAACTTTTCGTTTGCGGGTCAAACCAAGTACTTTTGATATGCGTTTGTTTTTTTATTTCTTGATTTACAGAATCTAATTGTATATTCCAATAGCCTAATTTCATAGCAGAACTGTTCGGTTTAATACTTTCTTGTAATATAAGTGCATGTAACAATTTTTTTCGGGTAATTAAATTTTGATATTTATCGATATCAGCGTACTGATACTGCAAGGATTTTTGTTTAATTTTTTTCCATAACCATTGTGTATAATAAGCGGCGTGTAAATGTTGAATTTGTCCTTTACGAAAATAAGCCTCTAAAAAAGCTTCGGTAGCCTCAAATAAACCGCTTTGAAGTTCAAAGAATAACTCCTCCTCAAAATTAGGAGAACGTAAAGCATGGTCTATCCATTGAATATAAGTTTTCCACAAACTTAAAATCTGTTTTAGAATTTGATAATTTTGTTTTTGTTGATAAATATGTTGCCAATTGGCAATTATTTTACGATAAATCTTTAAAGTTTTGGTTTGTAAGTCGTGATGGTATCTATAATTATCTAGTGCCAGATGATAGAAATACAAACTTTTTTCATAATCTTTTTTTTGAAAATATAACTTACCCAACAGTTCGTCCACGTAGAGCGTTTCAGTATGAAACCTACCAAGATAATAATGAAACTTATTATGAGAAATTACTAACAAGTCTTCCGCTTTAGCTAATAATCCTTTTTTGAGATAGACTTCCGCCAGGTCTTTATAAATTACATATTTCAAAAAAAGCGTATCGGAGCACGAGTTAATTGCATTTTTATATTGAGCTTCAGCATTTTCTAATAAACCTAAATCAGACCAAATTTTACCAATGTACCAATAAAATTGAATTTTTTGAATAGGCTGAATATCAGGGTGTTGTAATCCTAATTGGAGAGCATCAATAGCCTCCTGAAAGGCTTGGGCTTGCCTAGCCATCCATGCTTTTATTTCAAAGTATCTTATAGAAAAAGCAGAAGTAGGTAAATCCTTAACTTTTTTGTCGTAAAGATTAAAAAATAGTTCGGCGCTATCGGTTTTATTAAGGTGTAAATAACATTCAGCAAGTTTTAAATAAACAGTAGAATCGCGATATTTCTCTTTAATTAACATCAACAAATAATCTTTTGCGTTCCAATAGTCCATATTTTCGTGAGCAATATGAGCTAATTTTTCTAAGTAATCTTTTGAATTATCAGCGAAATGATACAAATAATGATAAGAAGAATAAGCATCTTCCCAGTTACCCATGTTTTCTGACCAAGTTGCAATATTTTGGTGTAATTTTAGTAGGTATTCTGCGTCTATATTTTCACATTTTTGATAGATTTTAAGGCTTTTTTTTAGTAATTGGTAAGCAGTAAAAAAATCACCATTCAAGAAATTGAGCAAAGAAGCATTTTCTAATACTTGACAATAATAGAAATTTTGTTTTCCTAATTTTTCAGCCGCCCATTCTCCTGCATAATGTAACCATTTTTTAGCATATTCTTTCTGATTTTTATCTAACAGTATTTTACTGTAAACCATTGCTTTATGAATAGCGGAGTTCCAATATTTATGATTAGCAAAACCAAAGATAGCGTTTTCGATGGATAAATGAGCTTTAGAAAAATGCTTATCCATTAAATTTAGACCGTCTTGCCATTGTCGGTAAAAAAAATTGGTATCTACTTGGCTGTAAGTAAATGAGTTTAAAAAAATGCCTATCCAAAGTAAAACTTTAATCTTCCGTTGCAAAAACATTCATTCGGTTGCTATAAAAGTTCAATAAAAGAAAGTATAAAGTAGAGAAAGATAAGAGGGAGGAGCCTCCATAAGAGAAAAAAGGTAAAGGTATGCCAATAACCGGCATAAGTCCGATAGTCATACCCACGTTAATCATAAGGTGAAAAAAGAAAATAGAAGCGGCACTATAACCAAAGATACGAGCAAATTTAGTTTTAGCGTTTTCTGCCATGAAAATAAGACGATATAAAAATATGAGCCATAAAAGTAATATAATGGAACTACCTACCCAGCCTAATTCTTCTCCAATCGTACAAAAAATAAAATCGGTATCTTGTTCAGGGACAAAATCATATTTGGTTTGAGTTCCGTTCAAATAACCTTTTCCCCAGAAACTACCCGAGCCAATAGCAATTTTAGATTGTGTAATATTCCAACCGATGCCCTCGGGGTCCACATCAGGGTCTAAAAAAGCCATAACACGTGCCTGCTGATGAGGTTTTAGATAAGAAAATACAACATAATCCACAAAAAAAGCATAAAAACTAAACCCAAGTGCCATCACAAAATGTAAAGCGAACGCCTGCTTACGAAATACAAAATAAAAGGAAATGAGCATTAAAATCCATACAGCCGCAACGGCAATCGTAGGACCATAAATCAAAGACAGTAAAGAAACCGTTAAAAAAATAATAACTAAAACCAAATAAAATAAAGACAAGCCCTCCCGAATAAACATAAGCCCTAAACTAAAAAATACAATAGCCGTTCCTGTATCTTTTTGTAATAAAATCAACATAACAGGTATAAAAACAATAATCAATACCTTGGTTCGGTCTATTACTTTATCAAAAGAAAAATTAGGCTTAGACATTACTTTTGCTAAAGCTAAACAAACCGTTATTTTAGAAAACTCAGAAGGTTGTATCTGGAAACCTCCAATTCTTATCCAAGATAAAGAACCATTGATAGTAGAACCGAATAACAATACTAAAACTAACAAAAGAACGGATATCCCATAAATTCCATATGAAACATACTCTATAAAACGAGGGTCTAAATATAAAATAGCGATACCTATAAGTAATGCTACAATAATAAACAAAAGTTGTTTTCCAAAGTTACGAGATAAATCCCATATTTCTGCATTCCCTGTACCCGACGAAGCAGAATATATACTTAACCAACCTACCAAAATAAATATAAGATATAGGATAAAAGAAATCCAATCAATCTTTATAGACTGCCGATACACATCGCAAAATTAAAGTTTTTTATTTTATAAATGATCCTCTAAAAAAACAGGCTGTCTTTAAAGACAGCCCAATATCAAATATAAATTTATGATAATTCGATTATTCCACTATGAATTTACCAACGAATACTCCACTATTGCTTTCCAACTTATAAGTATATACACCTGTACTTAATTTCAACTCATAAGTTTCGTTAATCATAGATGTTTGTTGGTAAACATTTTGATAAACTAACTGTCCCATGTTATTATAAACTTCAAAAGTTAAATTAGTATTTTGAGTTAATAATGCTTTTAAATTAAAGCTACCTTTATTAGGATTAGGATAAACCACAACATTTTGGAAGAATACGTTAGCCATTTGGGTAGTTTGATTAACGAATACAGGGATTATTAAGCTATCTTGTCCGCTTCCACATTCAACAGTGTAATACAAAGTAATGAAATGCATTCCAGGAGTTTGCATAATTACCATATGAGGACCAGGACCAGAAGCAGTATCAGGATT
>CALLNY010000007.1 GCA_938005475.1 uncultured Bacteroidia bacterium
GCCCGTATAGTAGATGGTTCTCGTTTTACAGAATTTAAACCTGATTATGGTTCTACTTTGGTCACTGGCTACGCAGAAATTTGTGGTTATCCAGTAGGTATTTTGGGAAATAATGGAGTGCTTTTCTCCGATTCTGCAAATAAAGGAACGCAGTTCATTCAACTTTGTAACCGCCAAAATAGACCGCTTATATTCTTACAAAATATCACCGGATTCATGGTAGGAAAGCAATATGAGCAAGGAGGGATTATTAAGCATGGTGCTAATATGATAAATGCTGTTGCAAATAGTAAAGTACCAGCTTTGACATTGATAGTAGGGTCGTCGTATGGAGCAGGAAATTATGCTATGTGTGGGCGTGCATATAATCCTCGATTTTTGTTTACTTATCCCAATTCCAAGATTGCCGTAATGGGACCGGAGCAACTTGCGGGGGTCATGGAAATCATTCAGAGAGATGCCGCCGCCAAAGCCGGTAAACCTATCGATGAACAACAAATCCAAATGACCAAAATGATGATAAGCCACCAAGTAGAAAGTGAATCCAACGCTTTTTATGCTACTGGACAACTATGGGACGACGGAATCATAGACCCCCGCGAAACACGAAATTATCTTAGCTTTTGCCTTGCCGCCGTTTATAATGCTCCTTTTGAAGGTACTTCCCAATTTGGTGTTTTTAGAATGTAATCCTTAAACTACTACAAAAAAAGAGGCTATCAAGATAAAGTATAGCCTCTTTCCGATAATTAAAGTCAATTAAGAACTTTTTTCTGTTTTTAATTGGATATCAAAATTGATTTCATCACGAATTAAATCGTCTTTTTTTCCTTCATACTGTATTCCCCACTCTTTTCGATTGATATTGAAATTGGTAGAAGCTTCAACGCTATTTTCAGAAATATTTATTTTTGCACCAAAAGAGATATTTTTTGTTACATCACGAATGGTAAGATTACCTTCTATTCTATGTGTATTACCGCCGGTGGTATCAGGAGTAATTCCCGTAATTTCAAATTTGGCAGTAGGAAATTTTTGAGTATCAAAGAAATCTGGGTCTTTAAGATGTTTTTCTAACTTTTCTTTTCCTTCGCCTGCTTTTAGGTCGGTCACTTCAATAGTGTTCATATTAAGTACAAAAGAACCACCTGTTAAGTTACCGTCTTTTACAGAAAGTAGACCTTCTTGAATTTTTACAGTTCCCTCATGTCTACCAGTTCTTTTAGTACCAATCCATTTTACGATAGAAGCTTGAGTATCAATTTTGAACTTGCTTCCTGAAACATCAGTTACTTCTTTTGCTTCTTTTGTTTCTGCTTTTTGGGCATCGGGAGCTTTAGTACAACTTGCAACGATTAAAAGGCCCGCAATAGATAACCATAAGATATATCTTTTCATATTAAAAAATTAAAACTCAAAACAACAAAAATTTTATTAAAGTTCAACAATTTGTTGGTATTATCGTTTGTCGGATGTTCGTATAAACAAAGCAAAGATAATTAGAATTAGAATATCAGAATAGAAACCTGTCATAAAAAATTTCCAAAAAGTGTTAAGCGAAAAATGTAAATCTGATAAGATATGGTAAATCAAAGCATAAAGAAAAACCAAAGGAGTAAAATAAGAAACTATCCAACTTAAACTTTGGGTATAAGGTTTGAAGTTAGGCTTTTCAACAGGATTTATTTGCGGGGTAATAATATCTATCCACCAACTCCTTATCGTAACTATTAAAGTAGAGGTAAAAGCATGTATGCCTAGTTTTAAGTTTGTAAAGTCTAACAAAAGACCGATTAAAAAAGCAACGGTAATTAAAATCTTAAAATTCCAGTCGAGAGGTAACAATAAAAGTACCATCACATAAACAAAAGCGTAAGCCATATCAAATAAACTGATAGCATTAAAAAAAAATACTTGTAAAAAAATGATGACAACAAAAATAATAATTAAACGAAGAGGCATTATTTAAGTTGATTGATAATCTGGTTTAATTTTTTTAGTTCTGATTGATGTTTATTTTTTACGATATAAACGTTTTCTAGTTTGAAAAAATCTGTGCTAAGTAATACTAAAATTTCATGAAAACCTTGCCCATCCTTGGGATCTTTTACATCGATAATTTTACCTATGTGATATCCTTCTGGGAAATAATTACTGTAAGAACTTGTTATGACGGTATCACCGATTTGAACGGGGATATGCAAGGGTATATATTCCATATTCACAATTTTAGGGTTGTGGCCTCTCCAATGAATCGTTCCATGTACATTGGTAGATTTAATTTTAGTAGATAAACGAAAATGTTTATTTAATAAACTTATTCCGATAGAATAATTTTCGGAGGATTCAATAGTTATCCCGACCACTCCATCCGAGCTGATAACTCCCATTTCTTTTTCTATACCATCTTGTTTTCCTTTATTGAGAATAAAAAAATTAAAAGGTTCATGGATAGAATTTTGAACTAATCTTGCAGGGACGAAACTAAAAACGCTAACAGGGAAAAGGCTATCAGGCAAAAGATTAAAATTACGAGAATAAGGTATTCTGAATCTTGCGGCATTTAGTGCCTGCTGAGTATAGATTAGTTGTTGTTTAAGTTGAATGTTTTCTTGAAGTAATTTCTCATTTTCTTGAACTAATAAAAAATAGGAACGAATAGCACGATTTTTTTCTTGAAAAAAACCTGCAACAGCAATTCTGTAAGAGCCATAAACTTCTTTATGAAAATCATTAAAATTAAAAATAAAATACAAAGCAATCCATTGCAAAAAAATAAAATATAAAAAATTATTATATTTCAGGAATAGCTCAATAAGCCTTTGCATATAGGATTAAGTCATAAGGAATTTAAATTTTTCTATATTTTTTAGGGCTATTCCAGTACCTTTGACCACGGCTTCGAGAGGGTCTTTTGCGACGTGAACGGGGAGTTTCGTTTTTTCGGAAAGCCTTTTATCAAGGCCTCTCAATAATGCTCCACCTCCGGTTAAGTAGATACCCCTTTCATAAATATCTGCAGAGAGCTCTGGCGGGGTGAGTTCTAATGCCCGTAAGACGGCTTCTTCTATTTTAATAATAGATTTATTCAAAGCATGGGCAATTTCTTTGTAGGAGATAGTAATGGTTTTAGGTATACCACTCATCAAATCTTTTCCTTTTACTTCCATCGGTTGAGGTGGATTATCTAACTCTGGAATAGCGGCTCCAACATTAATCTTGATTTGCTCTGCGGTTCTTTCGCCAATCGTTAAATTATGCTGACGGCGCATGTAATCTAAAATATCGGTATTTAATACATCTCCCGCAAAACGAATGGACTGGTCACATACTATCCCAGCTAAAGCAATTACTGCAATTTCAGTAGTACCTCCACCAATATCTACAATCATATTACCGACGGGCTGGTCTACATCTATACCTATGCCAATAGCTGCTGCCATAGGTTCATGAATCAAATAAACTTCCTTAGCTCCGGCATGCTCTGCAGAATCCTTTACCGCTCTTTTCTCTACCTCCGTGATACCTGATGGAATACATATTACCATTCTATAACTCGGCGTAATCAAACGACTTTTCCTTGGTAATAGCTTAATAAATTCACGTATCATATGTTCTGCAACGGTAAAATCTGCAATCACACCATCTCGTAAAGGGCGTATAGTTTTTATATTTTCGTGCGTACGTTCATGCATAAGTAAAGCCTGTGTCCCGACTGCAATTACTTTACCCGTTTTTCTATCTAAAGCAACAATAGATGGCTCATTGATAACAATTTCATCGTTATACATGATAAGCGTATTCGCTGTTCCTAAATCTATTGCTATTTCGCTTGTGAATATATCAAATAATCCCATTTTTCAGTTTTTTAATGTTTAAAGTGTCTTATACCAGTAAAAACCATTTTCATTTGCTTTTCATTACAAAAAGCTATGGAGTCTTTATCCCGAATAGAGCCGCCAGGCTGTACTATCGTTTGAATTCCATTTTCATAACAAAGCTTCACCGCATCATCAAAAGGGAAAAAAGCATCAGAAGCTAAAACCGCCCCTTGCGTTTCAAATCCTTTCTCTTTACATTTTTGTATTGCTTGTTTTAGAGCATCAATTCGGGAGGTCTGCCCCATTCCGCTTCCTATCATTTGTTTATCCTTAACAATCGCAATAGCATTGGATTTCAAGTGTTTCACACAGGTCTCAGCAAATTGTAAATCTATTATCTCTTTATCAGAAGGTCTTTTTTCTGTAACAAAGTTATAATCTGTTTGGTAAGCAATACTATCAACATCTTGAATAAGCAATCCATTCACACATGTTCTAACCGTTCTATCAGGTAGTGCAAGGTCATGAAGTTTTAAGATAATACGTTTAGGATTTTGCGTTACAAGTTCTTTTGCTTCTTGGGTATAATCGGTAGCAATCAATACCTCAAAGAATATATCATTTATAGCTTTAGCGGTATCCATGTCTAATGTATCATTAAAAATGATAATACCACCAAAAGCGGAGGTAGGGTCGCAGGATAATGCGGTTTTCCAAGCTTCAAACACAGTGGAGCGTGTAGCAATACCACAAGGATTAGTATGTTTTATGATAGCACAAGTAGTTTTAGGGAAATCTGTTATAATTCTTAATGCAGCATCAATATCTAAAAAATTATTATAAGAAAGTTCCTTCCCGCTAATTTTAGTAAATATTTTATTATAATCTCCTATGAATTGGGCTTTTTGGTGTGGATTTTCTCCGTAACGTAAGGTAGTCTCTCCAACTAAATAGTTGCTGATGAGTAAATCATATTGATAGGTAACCTGAAATGCAGAAACCGCTAATTTTTTTCGTAGTTCATAACTAATAAAAACATCTTTTTGGTAGGATTGTAAAAAAGTATCATAAAACTGTACAGAGGGGATAATTACAACATCTTGAAAATTTTTGGCGGCGGCACGTATGAGTGAAACTCCACCAATATCAATAAGTTCAATCATTTTTTCAAAAGATAGTCCTTCTATTAACCCTTTTTCAAATGGATATAAATCTACAATAACCAGATCAAAAGTATTGATTTGATGGTTTTGAAGGTCTTGGAGATGTAATGCATCGTCTCTTTTAGCAAGTATTGCTCCAAATACTTTGGGATGTAAAGTTTTGACCCTCCCCCCTAAAATAGAAGGATAATTGGTTACTTGTGCAATATCTGTACAATCATAACCTAGCGAACGAATAAAATTTGCTGTCCCCCCAGAAGCATATAAGGATACATTACGAGACTTTAATTCGTGGATAATAGTATCTAAACCTGTTTTGTCGTACACGGATATAAAAGCTTTTTTTATGTCAATAGATTTCATGTGATTTTCTTTTTGTTGGGATAATATAAAATGTTCAATAATTCTTGGATAAAAATGATGCTCTAATTTCAAAATTTGTTTTTGAAGCTCCTCAGGGCTATTGGTTGTTACAGGAACTATTTTCTGGAATAAAATTTCGCCTTTATCGTATTCTTCATTAACTAAATGAACGGTTAAACCAGAATATGTTTCATGATTAGTAATAACAGCTTGATGTACATGTATTCCATACATACCTTTTCCACCATATTGAGGTAAAAGAGAAGGATGAATGTTTAAAATTTTATTAGGATAAGCCTGAATGATTTCCACAGGAACTAATTTTAAATAACCTGCAAGGATAATATAATCAATTTTATCATTTTGCAATAACTTTAATATAGTTTGAGGGATTTTACGAGTGGATTTATCTAAAAAGATAGATTTTAATTCAGGATATAAAGTTTGATATTTATGGGCAAGGGATAATATTTTAGCATCATGGTGGTCAGAAATAATATTTACAACGGAAATAAATGGATGAGCAGAGAAGTATTGCAATATTGCTTCTGCATTACTTCCAGTGCCTGACCCCCAAATAGATAATCTTATTTTCAAATGTTCGTAAAAATGTCGTGCAAAATTACTCTAATTATTAAAATATTAAACGATGTTCAAAAATATTTTTTATTAGGATTTATAGGAAAACGGAATAAGTTTATTGTTCAAGTAAATCTTTTTTTCTAATTTTGCTCGATTTTAAAACCCATGTTAGACTTTCATATTGAAGAAGAAATTGCCATTATTAGCTTTAATCAGAGTGGTAGTACTAATGTTATAAACCAAGAGACTATGAAAGCTTTTGGTGAAAAAGTGGTAGAAATCAAAGATTTATCTAGTATAAAAGGGATTATTCTGACTTCCTCTAAAAAAGATTTTATGGCGGGAGCCGATTTAAACATGATTATTCATTTGAAGACGGCTCAAGAAGTTATGGATTTAACTTTACAGTTACATCAACTTTTAAGGGGACTTGAGACCTGTGGAAAGCCTGTGGTAGCGGCTATCAACGGAACGGCTCTTGGGGGGGGATATGAAATTTGTTTAGCTTGTCATTATAGAATTGCAGTGAATAATCCCAAAATAGAAATTGGGTTACCTGAAGTAATGTTAGGTTTGTTACCGGGGGGTGGTGGTACGCAAAGATTGCCACGTATGATAGGTATTCAAGCCGCTTTACAGTTTATTTTGGAAGGGAAAAGAGTAAGGCCCCAAGAAGCCAAAGCATTAGGGTTAGTCAATCAATTAGTGGAAAATCCTGATGAGCTTATTCCAGCGGCTAAAAAATGGATATTAGAAGTAGGTACGAAACAACAACCATGGGACGTCAAAGGCTTTAAAATCCCTGGTGGCTCAGTGATGAGTAAAGAAGGGGCTATGATTTTCACCGCAGGTGCGGCTTTACTTCGTAAAAAAACCTATGGCAACTACCCTGCTACGCAAGCTATTATGTCTTGTATTTATGAAGGGCTACAATTACCTTTTGACCGAGCCTTAACCGTAGAAGCACGTTATTTCACAAAATGCGTGCTCTCCAAAGAAAGTAAACATATGATACGAACTCTATGGTTTACGAAAAATGCGGCAGATAGAGGAGAAGCACGTCCTAAAAATATACCATCGAAAGAGATCCAGAAAATTGGAGTATTAGGTGCCGGTATGATGGGGGCTGGCATCGCTTACGTATCTGCTAATGCTGGCATCCCAGTCATTTTAAAAGATATTACCAAAGAACGTGCAGAACTCGGTAAACAATATTCTGTTAATATTTTAGATAAAAAACTAAAAAATGGTTTTATCACAAAAGAAAAATATCAAGAAATTTTAGATAGAATTATTACGACTGAAAACCCTAATGATTTAGCAGGTTGTGACCTAATTATAGAGGCAGTTTTTGAAGATAGAGCTTTAAAAGCCAAAGTAACACAAGAAAGCGAAGCGGTGAATAACGATGAGTGCATTTTTGCCTCCAATACTTCCACATTACCCATTACAGGTTTAGCTGAAGCCAGCCAAAGACCTGAGAACTTTATTGGGTTACATTTCTTTTCACCAGTTGATAAGATGCCCTTAGTAGAAATAATTATGGGCAAACAAACAGGTGAAAAAGCATTAGCTTACAGTATTGATTACATCAAAAAAATCAAGAAAACCCCCATTGTAGTCAATGATGGAAGAGGATTTTTTACTTCTCGGGTATTTGCAACCTATGTAAAAGAAGGAATAGCATTACTAGCAGAGGGAGTTCCTGCTTCCATGATAGAAAATGCTGGTAAAGCAGCAGGAATGCCTGTGGCTCCGTTAGCTTTAGCCGATGAAGTTTCTATTGAACTACTATATCATATTGTCAACCAAACTGAAAAAGATTTGGGAATAAAAATTACAGACCCTGCCGCAGAACTTGGTAGATTATTCGTAGAAAAATTAGGAAGACTAGGCAAAAAAAATAAGAAAGGTTTCTATGATTATCCTGAAGGAGGAAAAAAGAAATTATGGGAGGGGCTTAGCGAATACTACCCCGTTAAACCCGATGCACCTGATTACGAAACTTGTAAGATGCGTCTTCTTTATGTTCAATCCATCGAAGCTGTTAAATGTTTAGAAGAAAATATTTTAACGAGACCAGAAGATGGCGATATTGGCAGTATTTTAGGTTGGGGATTTGCTCCTTTTACGGGAGGTGTTTTTTCTTTTATTGAATACGTAGGATTCGATATCTTCATCCAAAACTGCCAGGTACTAGAAAAACGCTTCGGAGAACGATTCAAAGTTCCCCCATTATTGTTAAAAATGCAGAAAGAAGGAAAAACCTTTTATTCTTAAAAATTTTTGTGAGAACTCAAAAAGATTGGCTTCTAAACTGGGCTGTAAAGAAATTATTACCATTTTTTTATATGCTTGGGCCTCCGAACACTATTGATGAAATTCATATTTTAAATCCAAAATTAAAATACCTTAAAAATATTGAAAAAAACGCAGTTATTAGAGCGGGTATAACAGAAGCAATATCATAAGTTAAGACCCATTCAATTGTAAATCCCTGTCTCTTGAAGAAAATATATTGATTGCTAAAATAATGGCATTTGCGAGGATTATAAATGACAAAATTACAACAAAAGAAAAAAATTTTTTTAATTTACCAAAATAATGATAACAAGATTCATAAAGGTCTGCAAAGGGAGCTACGAAAAATTTATCAAGGAAAACCTCTCAGTGAGTTCAATCATTCAAACCGAATTATGAGAATATTATTATTTTTTTTACTATTATCAATGATTTGTCTAAAAGTTCAATCCCAAATAGATAGTACTAGGCAAAATCATAGAATGATTTTTTCTTTGGACTCACGTAATTCTTATATCAAAGGACAGAAAGCCGCTATCAACGGTATAAAATTTGGAATTAAAGAAAACCGCTTTGCTACTGGAATTGGAGCATACGGATTAAGCAAGCCTATCAAACGAGAGGGTACTTTTGAAAGTTTATCCAGTAAAACCATTGAAGGTAAAGTAGAACTTTATTTTGATTATTACACTTTTTGGATAGATTACGCTTGGATAGAAACCAAACGTTGGGAACTTACCAGTGCTTACCATTTAGGAATAGGGAAAATAGAAATTTTGTATTATCCTTATGATTTATCAATCATTAGACCACATAGAAAAGCCATAGGAGTAACAGAACTATTTATATCGGTAGTTTACAAGGTTCATCGTTACTTGGGTTTTGGGGTAGGAAGTGGAATAAGAAATCTCATTTCGTTGAACAAGATTGTTATCAAAAATTTTGATTCTCCGCTATATCAGTTCCGTATTAAACTGTATACATCAGAAATTTTCAAGGATATTAAAGGATTAGTAAATAAAAAGTACAAAAAGTAAATAATTTTTTACCAGTGTAATTTTTTTTGTCTAAAAGCGAAACCTACTTCACAACCGAGATAGAACATAAAATTAGGGGTAGTATCCCAAAAATGGTCTTTTGCGTTATCAGGTTGTAGTGCCCAATAATAATATTCTGCACCAGCAAATAGGCATATAGCATAAGTTTTTTTAGGTCCTAAGAGCCATTGGTTACCACCAGAGAGGGTAAAACCTGGTTTATGAATAAAAATTTTTCCTGCTACCGTATAATTTTCGTTGTAGTAAATACCTCTTAGGAAAGCATAATTTATCCCCATATAAAAGAATGCTCCTTCTGGTGCATTTTTCGTTTTAATATATTGTTTAATTCCTATTCTTGCTACTGGACCGAGAATCTTTTCTTTATGGATTTTGTAATCCCTATAAAAAAAGCCGGCCGAGGTATAAAAAAATTTATTGTATGGAGAAGTCCAGAATTCCTTCATTAAAGCTTTAAATTCCGAGGGCGGCTTTACGTTTTTTTCATCAGGGAACTCTTCTTCACTATAATAGTAACCTGTGGAAGCATATACATATTTATAATGAGTAATTTTTCTTTCGTAACTAAATCGGAACTCTCCAAATAAACCACCAACTGGGTCAAATTTAATACAAAATAATTTAGGGAGTTGTCCTAAAATTACAGTAGGGAGTAAGAGTAGAGTAATGGAAATATTAGTTTTTTTCATGGCATCTAAAATTTAGAATGTACTAACTCTGCAATCATATTAGAGGCAATGGTCGCCATTTTATTGTTACAATCTAGTAACGGATTTACTTCTACAAGTTCAATAGCGGCTAATTTCGGAGATTTCCAAAAATAGTGAAGCAAATATTGTGCTTGTTCTAAGGATAATCCATCAGGGACTGGTGTTCCTGTTCCCGTTGAAATGCTGGGGTCCATACTATCTACATCAAAACTTACATACCATAGGTCACATTTATTTAAATAATCATTTGTTTTTTCTGCGATTTTTTGTATACCTAATGTTTTAATTTGCGAAGGAGTAAAATAGAGGATATCTGTTTTATGAATAATATCCCATTCAGGAGTTTCACAATCACGTAAAGCAATATAAACGATATCTTCGAATAAGATGTCATCGCCCCCTAAATTACAGAGGTGGTTCCAGTGGTTCATTTCTTCATCGGAGACATGATTAAGTGGTTTTGTAATTTTTTCTACTTCGAGGACAGTTGCTAGGGGCATACCATGTAAGTTCCCGGAGGGAGTAGTATAGGGAGAGTGGAGGTCTGCGTGGGCATCAATCCATATAACACCAAGCCGCTTATCGGGATGAGCTTGCCGAATAGCTTTAATAGATGCTCCAGCAAAAGAGTGGTCGCCCCCTAAAATAAAAGGAAAGTAATTTTGTTTAATCAAATGTGTTAATTCGTGGACAATTTGTTCATAAATTTTTATAATAGCTTCGATGTTATAAGCGTGTTCATAGTTTTTACCATGCTCAAAGTTCCATTCTAAAGGAGCTTCAATTCTTTTGATAGGATTATTTTCAAAGATATTCAACTGGTGCTGTATAGAAGCAAAATGAATAGCTTCAATGCCCAAACTAGCGCCATAAGTGCCTGCTCCTAGCTCCGATTTAACTTCAAAAAAATAAATAACCTTGTTCTGCCTTGTATGCATAAACCAAAAATTATTGTAAATTTACAGACTTTTTCTCAAAAAAACAAAATATAGCCCCCAGACACATTAAATAATCTTGTTTAATCAGTATTATAAATTACGAACAATGTACCTAACGCCCCTTGGAATTGTATAAAATGCTTTTACTAAATTCGTATCTACTTTAATTTCGGGAACAACATAAGCAAAGCGATGGTCAATTTTATTGTAATCGATAATCCCTTTAAAATGAGAATATTCAATTTTAGAGTAATAATTTAGAGGTGCAATAAACCTTACCGAAAGATTATTGGGATACAGACGTATGGTTTTATTAAGCGGTAAACTCTCTACTTCAATAGGTATCACAATCAATCCTTGAATAAACTTCTGTATATCATATTGCATCATAATAGAATTGGGAAAAATACCAATATTTTCTTTGATTTTGAGAGGTAACTCTAAGATTCCTGAGCCTTCTAAATTTAAAGAAAGAGGCTGTGTTTCCCAAAAATAAATATTATCTAAATCACTTTCTAAGCCTTTAATAGTAACAGAATCTGGGAAGAAACGTGGTGGAGTTACAAATTGATACCCCTCTTTCAGTGCATAATTTAAATTAGGATAGATAGGTACTTTTTTTTGATATTCTTTTTCAAACTTTAGGAATATACTATCAGGAAAAACATTTAAAATAGATAATTCTTTAAAAAATTTATCTAAATCTATAGAATTTTCAGTTTTAATGAAACCATTTTTTAAAGCATCCGTTAAATCTATAATTACAGTATCTTTTGCGTTGCTAAGAATGGATTTTAATAAATCAAAGCCCTTTCCAGTTAGCGTTACTTCAATATTTTTAGGAAGCGTTGTTACTAATATCTCGTGCGAAGGATAATTGGTGTATTTAATAGGTAAAGAAATTAAATGAGTGTATTCATGAGAAAGCACAATAGATAGCCAAAAAAATAGGGAGAGCGTTAACGATAGCCCCATCTGAAAAATAATTGCTCTTTTTCTTCTACGTTTCATAGAAAATAAGTTTCAAAAATAGCCTTAATTGAAGGATAAGTATCTTTTTTTAGTATCTCTTCTTTTGTTAACCATTCAATAGCCGTAATATCTTCCGCTAATTGAGGCTTTAATAAGACGGTTTGTTCTGTACAAAAAACTTCGTACCAATAAGTAGTTTTGATTATATATTGATTTTTTTGTAGATAGATGTGATAGGTAAGATCTATAAATTTTATAATTTTCAACAAATTTTTTGGTATATTTACTTCTTCTTCAATTTCTCTTAAAGCCGCATCTTCTGGATGCTCTCCCTTATCAATTTTTCCTTTGGGTAAATCCCATTTTCCCCTTCTAAAAATCATAAGATATTGGTTATTAGGATTATAAATCACCCCCCCCGCCGCCTCTATCGGCTCTAATAATTTTAACATTTCTTTCCAAACTCTATGATAACATTCCTGGTCCTCCACTAAAATACACAAATTATGATTAGCCTCAACTAAAAAATTGTATAACTGTTTGGAATTAAAAGCCTTACATGTTAAATCGTTTCCAAACTTGATAAAATATTCATTATAAAAAATTTTAGGGTATTTCATATTGCAAAATTAAAAATTTATCTATTTACAAATACTTTTATTTTAAGTGGGATGCTTATTTCATAATATTTCATTATTTTTTTGCAAAATTGGATAGGAATCGTTTTACACTACACTTTTTATTTTATCTATGAAGCAAGTGGCTCCCATAGATAATAATATTCCGAAGGCTGAGTAATAAAACATAGAAATAAATTCTAAAATTATAGAAAAATAAAATCTCATTGCCTATTTTATCCTATATTTGCTTTTAAAACAGAAACATGCTTCCCCCAATAAAAATTTTAGACTTTACAAGATTATTACCTGGACCTTTAGCGACACTTTATTTGGCAGATTTAGGAGCAGAGGTCATCAAAGTAGAAGATAACAAGCAAGGAGATTACGTACGATTTATGCCGCCCCTACTTAAAAACTATTCTCCTTTATACTTACTTCTTAATCGTAACAAAAAAAGCATTGCCATAGATTTTTATCAAGAAGAAGGGCAAAATATTATTCATCGTTTAGTACAGGAGGCAGATGTTGTAATAGAAGGCTTTAAGCCAGGTACTATGAAAAAATGGAATTTAGACTATGAAACCTTAAAATCTATCAAGCCAGATTTGATTTACATAGCTATAACTGGCTATGGAAGTAAAGGAAAATGGGCTAATCGTGCAGGGCATGATCTTAATTTTTTAGGTTATACAGGCATATTGCATCATCTCATCAAAAATGAAGTAACCATTCCTCCTATTCAAATTGCCGATGTCCTTGGCGGTTCTATGCATGCTGTAATAGCTACCCTCGCCGCTTATATCCATAAACTTACTTATCATGAAGGGCAATTTCTCGATATCGCTATGTTAGATGCTACTTTTGCGAATACCCACATGTTGTTAAGTAGTTTTTTAGCAATGCGTACCGAGTTACCACCAGGAAGTGACTTACTCACAGGAGGTATGCCTTTTTATGATGTATATCCCACCAAAGATAACCGCTACATGGTACTTGCCGCCATAGAAACTAAATTCTGGAAACTCTTTTGCCATACTGTTCAACGGGAAGATCTTCTCCCTAAACAATTTGTATTTGGTGAAGACGCTAAACTCGTGCGTCACGAACTTACTCAACTATTCCAATCTAAAACCCAAAATGAATGGATAGAAATCTTTGACCCCGTAGATTGCTGTGTAACCCCTGTACTTAATTACACAGAAGCTTTGCAATTGAAACACTTTCAAGAAAAAAATACCATATTCTCTTCCAACCATACTACCGAGGGTAATTTTAAAAGTTTAAATATACCTATTTTCAGTGAAAAAATTATTCGTCATGATAGACAAGCCCCCGCATGGGGTGAACATACCCAAGAAATCCTCGAAAAATTACAATTCTCTGAAATCCAAATTGATAATTTAAAACAACAAAAAATTATCTTATGATAATCCTTTCAATAAGTTCCCGCTGATATTCTACAGATTTATTCACAGTATTTGTTTTTCTTTGGCTGTTTATTTAATTTTGCAGGCAATGAGGATAGTAAGTCCCCCAAATGTAGTAAAAGTATTAGTCTCATTTATTTTATTTTCAGGTTGTAGATTGAGTAAATCTGAACCTTGCTATTCCTGTCCTGACTATATTGAACAAAAAATTTACTACGAAAAAAAATATCCCTTCATTCGCTATCATTATAATATTTTTCAATGGGCTGACTACAAAGCTATTGAGCCCATGATCCAATCCATGAAGAATGTTGGAGCTAGAAAATTTAAAGTTATTCACATTGGAGACTCCCACGTTCAAGCAGATATTTTTACCCATGAAATACGAACGCGCTTACAAAACGTTTTAGGAATAGGAGGAAGAGGATTAGTTTTTCCTTACGCCGCCGCAAAAACCCACTCCGGCTCTGACTATACTACCTCCTTTACTGGTATCTGGGAAAGTGCTAAAAACGTCCAATCTCAACCCCAATTAGATATCGGCATATCTGGTATATCCATCAAGACCCACGACAAAAAAGCTACCTTTACCCTTCGTTTTATGCATAATCCACAACATGTCAATAATCGTATCCTCAAAATCTACAGAAAATACTCCGAAAGTAGCTTCGATTTGAAAATATTACCTCATGGTTTAGCCTCTCCAATTTATGTCAATACCAAGTTAAACCCTGATAAACCCTATGTAGAAGTAGAACTGCCCCAAGCTTATGACCATCTTACTTTTTATGTGTATGCTTCTGAAAAAAATCAGAATTTCTTTGAGTGTCATGGTATTTCCTTTGAAACCCCTGAAAATTCAGGAGTTTTATATCACAGCGTTGGCATCAATGGAGCAGGTTTTTTGAGTATACTACGACAAAACTTAATGGATATCCAAATAGCAGAAATGCAACCCGATGTCTTGGTCATTGATTTAGGAGGTAATGATTATTACGCAGGAATGAACGAAATTACCTATGAATATAATCTCCGTGCAATTATCAATCGTTTTAAAAATGCCGCTCCGAACGCATCTATTATCATTTCTTGTTCACATGACCTTTACCGTAGAGGGCTTAGTATCCCTGAATGCATTAAAGCCCAACAAATCGCAAAAAGAGTAGCCTTTGATACCCAATGCGTATTCTTTGATTACTATAACGTCTCAGGAGGAAGGTATTCTATGCTCCAATGGCATAAAAATAACCTCTGCCAATGGGATAGAGTCCATCTCAATTTCCCAGGTTATAAACTGCGTGGTGAACTCTATACTAATGCTTATCTTAATACCTACCATCAAATTCTCTTGAACGGTCCATTAGATAAATCCGATTTAAATCTAATTGTTTATAATGAAGAACCCAAGAAAATTCCTTCCTCATTAGTAGAAAATAAAATAGAAAAAACTAATGAAACCCAACTTGAAAAAAAAGTACCCGTAAAAGCTTGGCATAGAGTAAATAAAGGCGAATCTATTTCTTTGATAGCCAATAAGTATGGAGTTTCAATTTCGGATATAAAAAAATGGAATTTACTACGTGGATATACTATCTACACCGGGCAATATTTAACGATTTTCACAGATTCCAGTTTAGTATCTAAAAATCAGATAATTCAAAAGATAATTCCTCAAAAAGCAGTAACCACTCACAAGGTCGCAATAACTTCACAAAAAAATATGGCTTCTTCTCAAAATGATACAAGTAATAAGGTCCATGATAAGAAAATTCAATCTACACCCCCAAAATATACCGTCAAATCAGGAGATAATTTGTGGTTAATAGCTAAAAAACATCATACTACCGTAGAAAAATTGCTTAAACTCAATCCAGGTAAAGAAAAAAAGCTTATACCTGGTGATGTCCTAATTTTGCCATAATCACAAGAATGGATTTTTGGAAGTTTTTTACTTATTCTACTGAATACTTACCTACTTTTACGTCAGGAGTCTTCGCTATTTTTTTTGTCTTTTTTTATATCATTTGGGCAAATACACAGCACCATATCACTTTGAGAAATGCAGTTTTATTGATTTTTAGTTTATATATTTACTACAAACTCGCCAACGAGCACGTTCTATTTTTGATAGGCTATGCGTTGATAGACTATTTCATTGGTTTACAAATTCATAAAGAAAAAAAAGAAACCGCTAAAAAATTATTACTCTACACAAGTATTTTATGCAATTTAAGTATCTTATTTGTTTTTAAGTATTTTCATTTTACAGTCCAGACCTGGAATTTATGGACGGGTCAGGACATATGGGTTCCACAATGGACAGCGCCATTAGGAATTTCTTTTTGGATTTTTCGTAGTCTATCCTATGTCTTTGATATTTATTATGAGACCATAGAAACCCCTGAACGTAATTATTTTTACTATTTGTTGTATTTAAGTTATTTTCCGATGATATTGGCAGGACCTATAACAAGAGCTGAACCCTTTTTAGAACAAATCAAAAAATCTACTATATTATCAGATAAAACCATAAGTTTAGGTTATTGGTTGATTTTATGCGGATTAAGTAAAAAAGTTATTTTATCGGACCCACTAGGTTCTAATTTTGTTCTACGTATTTTTGAAAATCCAGGATTTTATACGGGCATAGAATCTTTACTAGCCGCATTAACTTATGGCTTTTTTTTATTTTATGATTTTTCTGGCTATACCGATATGGCTCTCGGAATGAGTTTTTTAGTTGGTATCCAATTACCACAAAATTTCAATGAACCTTTCAAATCTCAGTCTATTACAGAGTTCTGGAGAAGATGGCATATCACTTTATTTCAATGGTTCAGTGATTATGTTTATACACCGCTGAATTTTCATTTACGAAATTGGGGAAAAGCCGCCGCTATTTTTAGTATGATGGTAACTTTTTTATTATCTGGAATTTGGCACGGTGCTAACTTTACTTATATCATTTGGGGCATACTACATGGAATTGCTATTAGCTACGAAATAGCTACCCAAAAACTTCGTATAGCCTTAAAAAATTTATGGGGAAATTCCTTTCATACTGTTTTTAGTATACTTTGTACCTATTTATTTCTTACCTTTACTTTTTTCTTTTTCAACGCACCTTCCATTGAAAATTCCCTCTATATGTTTGACCGTATCCTAAATGAATTCCATCTCGAACTTTTACCTAAATGGTATCAAGAATATCAACTCGTTGCCCATATATTAGTCGCTGGTATAACCATCCACTTCCTACCTACCTCTTGGAAAAATTACTTTGAAAATCAATTTATAGTCTTACATTGGACTTTGAAAATAATGGTCATTGTCCTTGTTGTGATTTTCGTTTATCAATTTAAAAGTTTAGGTTCTATACCATTTGTTTATTTACAATTTTAATTATGAAACCTTACCTATTGATAGTTGTATTAAGCCTATTTTTTTATCGACTACAATCGCAATGCTATATACCTTATATTGAATACAATAAATGGGGGCTTCTCAATGATAGCCTTCACGAAGTAATAGTCCCCAAGTATGACTATATCAAAAATTATAACGACGATTTTTGGATTTACCGTAATGGTTTAAAATATGGTGTTTTAGACAAAAATTTACAGGAAATCTTACCTGCTAATTATCAAGTTTTTTATTGGATAGATAAACAAAAATTTTTAGCATTAGAAAATCAACAATATGTTTTAAGGTCTTGGTTGGACAACACGAGCTTTTTTTTGGAGGTAGATACCATTCATCAAGCCTTCTCAAATTTTATGCTTGTGGAGGTGAATAGAAAATATGGTATTTTAAATTACCGAATGGAATGGTTAATACCGCCTGTTTATGATGAGATTTTGACGAATGGAAAAGATATTATCATTTTAGAGGATAATCTGTATTATTATGTAGATACCTTGCACCGAAAGCGCTACATAAAGGGTTTTCAAGATGCGTATTTTTTTTCAGAGGGTTTAGCTTTCGTGAAAGAAGACGATTTATATGGATTTATCAATGAACAATTTCAATGGGTTACAAACAAAGAGTTTTTAAATGCCCAAAGTTTTCAAGAGGGATTAGCGCCAGTTGAACGAAATCATCGCTGGGGTTTTATCAATAAAAATAATCAGTTGGTCATTCCTTACATCTATGATTATGTTTTTCCGTTTGAGAGGAATAGAGCAATTGTGCAGTTTAAAGGCAAATGGGGAGTTATTCAACCTTCTGGTAGGATAGTTATACCTTTGGAATATGATGAGATTTTACCATTTGAGAGTAATTTATGGTTAATACGTGTGAAACATTTGTGGGGAATTAAAAATGAAAAAGGGGAATGGCTCGTAAAACCGGAGTTTGTGGATTTCAGGAGGTTTCATTGTAATTATTGGATGTTCTTTTATGAGAATAGAAACTCTGTTATTATTGATAAGCAGGGCGTGAAAGTATGGAAAAATATTTAATTTTCTCTATTTAAGCGATAGCATTTAAACTATTTTCAATAAATTTTAAAATTTTATCCGCTCCTACTTTTTTTTCTGCGGAAGTAATAAAAATCGGTGGTAAATCCTCCCATGTATTTAATAAGGTTTTTTGGTATAGATTAATTTTGTCTGTAAGTTGATTTTTTGAGAGTTTATCAGATTTTGTAAAGACTATACAAAACGGAATTTGGTTCACTCCTGCCCAATGAATAAAATCTAGATCTACTTTTAAAGGATGATGTCGGCAGTCTATCAAAACAAATAAACAAAATAAGCTCTCTCTTTTGAGGAGGTATTCTTGTATCATTTTCTCAAATTGTTTTTTTATATTCAAAGGAACGTTTGCATAGCCATAACCTGGTAAATCTACCAAATAAAACTGGTTGTTTATAAGAAAATGATTGATAGTTTGAGTTTTTCCAGGAGTAGAAGAGGTTTTTGCTAATTTAGGATTTTGAGTTAAATAATTGATAAGTGAGGATTTACCTACATTAGAACGCCCAATAAAAGCAAACTCTGGTAATTTAGTTTCAGGTAAATCTTTTAAATGAACTCGTGCAGATATAAATTTAGCGGTTTCTATTTTCATGTTTTATTTTTTGCTTATTGTGATATGAACAGGCTTTATGTAATCCGGCTCAAAAGTAATCAGGTTCTGATATTCTTGATATGCAATTTTTTTTTCCAAAAGGTAACCTAAATTGGCAATTGGATTTTCTATGTAAGGAAATAACAAGTATTTATAAGGAGGACTAGGATGATGTTCCAAAATTTTATTTGCTCCATTACCAATAATAAGTGTTGAGTGAGTAGTAAGAATTTTTTTTATGTCGGGGTGCGGTAAAACACAAGCACCTAAATCATGAAGCAGGTTCCCTTGATTATCTATAAAAGCGGCATACACTTCATTTCGTCCTGCATCCAAACAAGATAAAATAGGATATTTCATTTGTTGTGCAATTGGTACAAAGGATTGAGCTTGACCTAGTAATGTGGAAAAACCTAAAATGGGTATTTTTAAAGCGTAACTCATACTTTTTAATAAAGCGAAACCAATTCGTAAACCTGTGTAAGAACCAGGACCTTTTGCAATCGCTAAATGGGTGAGTTGTTGAACAGGAATTTTAGAGATATTTAATACTTGGTCAATTAAAAGAGCGGCTTTTTCAGAATGAACATTAGGTTGATGTAAGCAAATGGTAGATAATAAGTTTTGATTTTGATAAATAGCTACCGCACAAATAGAGGTAGAAGTATCAAGGACTAGAACGGAATTCATTTAAGATTGAAGTAACTTTTCTTCATTAGAAATGCAATGCTCTAACAATTGCAAAACATCTAAAGCGGGTTCATTATGATTGAGTTTTTTTAATTGGATTGCTTCAATCATAGAACGAAGATTATAATCTAATTTTAGTTGTTCGAGATATTTTTCATAGCGAATAAGTATCCAGGTTTCTAAGATTTTTTCAATTTTAGAAGCGAGAGATTGAGGTAGTAGAGCAGTAAAGAAACCGAAGGCATGCCCCATAATATAAAACCAACGGGAGTACCAAGCAGGTTTTAGACCACGTTTTCTTAATAAATCATGTAAAAATGCAGTATGAATAGACTTTCTTTCACGTAACTGCTTAATTTTTTCATGATTTTGCCACTGCCGATACCAGCCTAAACGCATGCTTTCACGGGCATGTAAATCTTTCAAATAAGAGATAGTTTTGTGATAAAGAGGGTTCTTACTCATCATTACTTTAATAACTTAATAAACGCATCAATTTTGTCAAAGTTCTTTTTATGTAGCAAAGGTAGTATTTTATTAGCGAAATCATGCACTAAATTGAGGAATTCTACTAATTTATTGATATTTTCATAAAATTTCATTTCTTCGTCTGTAAAAGCTTCTGGTCTTCCCATATTACTTAAAATTTCTACAATAGCTTCGCGAATAGGTTTAATTTCTCTTTGGCTTCGTTCAAAAATGATATTAGCAGTAATTTTCCATACATCTTTTTCTGCTTCAAATAAATCTTTACGGGAATCAGGTTTATCTATTTTTTTGATAAGCCCCCAGGAGAGTAAATTTCTCAAGGTCATATTAGCATTCCCTCTGCTAATATCTAATTTTTCCATGATGGTATCAGTATCTAATGGAATTTCAGAGGAGTATAATAAAGCATGTACTTGAGCCATAGTTTTAGAAATTCCCCAATGAGTGGCCATATCTGCCCAAGCTTCAATAAATTTTTGTTTGTTTTCTTCTAATGATGCACTCATCTTAAATAAAACGCAAATTTACGATTTTGATTGCTTAAAAGCAAAGTGTTAACTATTTTATTGTAAAACAGACAATATAGAATCTTTTTATTCTTTATTTAAAATTATATTTTTTTTACTTTAATAACCAATAAGATATAGAAAATTAAAGACCATAATAAAACTTTTTTGTTTATTTTTATTAATTACTTTATTATTGCATAAAACTATGATGAATATTGATATGAACCCTAAAATGTTTTTCTTATTCAGTTTTGCATTTATGTTATTGCACGGACAAAATAAATCCGTGATGGAACAACGATTGAACGATTACGACCGCCTGTTTTTCATTGAAAACCGCGGACAATGGCACAGTGACGTACTCTACCTCTGCCGTATGGGCGGTTTAGATGCTTGGATTACTAAGTATGGCGTCAATTACAATTTCTATAAAATTGAAAATGACTCTAAAATTCAAAAAAACACAACAAAAGATAAGTTTAACTACGAGGATTTAGAAAACAAATTCTTGCTTGGACATCGTGTAATTTTTGAACTACAAAACTACAATCTTAACCCCCAAACCGAAGGGAGTCAGCGTCAGGAAGGTTATTACAACTATTTTAAAGGAAATGACCCCAGTAAACATGCTAGTTTTGTGGGTTTATACAAAGAAGCCGTAGTAAAAAACGTGTATGACGGCATTGATATACGTTATTACTTTGACAAAGGCTATTTACGTCATGATTACATAGTACACCCCGGAGCAGACCCTTCGCAAATAAGGTTTAAGCTACGCGGCCAGTACAACGACTTTGTAAAAGACGGAAAGATTGCTTACACTACCCGTTTTGGTGAAGTACAATTGGCAGAGTTGCATACCTACCAAGCAGGCAAAAATTCTATACCGAGCAAATTTGTCAAACAAAATGATATTTATTCCATAGCCCTCGGTAATTATGACATAAGTAAAGACTTGATAATTGACCCTTTGATTTATTCTACCTTCATTGGGGGAAGTGTACACGACATAAGCAATGATATTGCTATTGACCCGAATGGAAACGCTTACATTACAGGAAGTACAAGTTCCCCTGATTATGATTACATAACCGGTTCTTACCAAACCAATAAAGCAGATTACGATATTTTTATAACGAAAGTTAAATATAATGGTAACTCCTTGATTTTCTCTTCTATCATAGGAGGGGATAGTATTGATACGGGTAATTGTATTTTTGTAGATGATAACCATGTTTACATAGGGGGTGAATCTAAATCTACGAATTATCCTGCCGTTTTGGATTATCATATTCAGTACCATTCAGCTGGCTATGATGGTATCCTTACTAAATTAAATTCTTTAGGTTCTTCACTGACTTATTCAACCTATTTAGGAGGAAGTAACGTTGATGGAATTAATGGAATTTATGTTTTAAATGGTTATGCTTATGTAACAGGCAGAACAGCTTCTACTAATTTTCTTACTCAAAACGCTTTTCAAAGTACCTTAGCAGGTGGCTTAGATGTATTTATAGCAAAAATCAATATCCAAGGCAACGGATTAGTTTACTCGACCTTTTTAGGAGGAATCGGGAATGAAATCGGAACAGACATATTCATAGATAGTAATGGGAATGCTTACATAACAGGCTTTACAACTTCTATCGATTTTGATTTAGCTTCCGCTTATCAAAACTCTATAAAAGGATACACTGATGTTTTTATTTCTAAATTAAATCCTAATGGAAATAATCTTTTATATTCCACTTATTTTGGTGGAGCAGATGATGATTACGCAACAGGAATAAAAGTTGTTAATGGTTCCATAGGCAATAATCCCCCTCTTTTTTATACTCATGTTTATATAACAGGTTATACCAAATCATCTACTCAATTCCCTATTTCTTCTAATGCTTATCAAACCAGTTACGGGGGAGGAAATTTTGATGCTTTTGTTTCCAAATTCAATATTAATAATAATGCCTTGATTTACTCTACCTACATCGGTGGTAGCGACGAAGACTACGCCTATGATATTGCTTTACAAAATGATTTAGCTTGTATTATCGGACATACTAGTTCCATTGATTTCGATATTACTAATGGTGCCTACCAAACAGCTAATGAGGGATACTTTGATGTATTTGTTACGAAACTTAATTCTAATGGATCTAACCTTCTTTATTCTACCTATTTAGGTGGTAGTGGATCTGATAAGGGTAAGGGTATACAAGTAGACACCAGTGGATATGCCTATTTAACAGGTTATACAGGTTCCCATAACTTTGATATTGTTTTAGGTGCTTATCAAAATACTTATGGTGGTGGAAGCACTGATGTATTCGTAACAAAGTTAGAAATGTCCGTAACTACTTCGATACAAACGGAATCACTCAGTCCTTATAACTATCAGATATATCCCAACCCCAATCAAGGCAATTTCACTATCCACGCAAATACAGATTCAGAATGGAATTTATTAGATATCACGGGCAAGCATATTCAATCCTTTGTTGTTCAAGGAAAAACCGTAGTTCAAACTAACCTTCCCAAAGGATTATATTTTATTCAAGAAAAACAAACTGGAGTTGTCCAAAAGCTAATTATAGAGTAATATAAAGAGTAATAAATTGGAAAAAGTGGGCGGCTTATTAAAGCTGCCACTTCATTTTTATAATACTACTTATAATCATTATGCTGGTGCAAAACCTGCTTTTCCCTCTTCTACACAGGGCAACTTCTCACGAAATATTTTTATAACCTCTTCGTATTTTGAGTATTTCCAGTTCATTCTCTGTATAAGTTCAAATGCTTTTTCTCGTGTACTAGCAACAAACTTGCCTTTGCTGAATTGAAAATATTGTACTACAAACTTTTGTACTCCCGTTTCTAATAATGTTTGAGCAAACTTTTCAGGATTTTCTATGGGTAAAAGTGGTGTCATAGTAATACAGGTAGGAATTCCTATTTCAGTAAGGGTTTGGATTGCTTGGAGTCTCAGTTTAATGGACGGGCAAAAAGGCTCAAAGGCTTTTCTGACGGTTTCGCTATCCGTAGTGATAGTCATATTCACTTGTACATTCTCAAATTGTTGTAATAAATCAATGTCTCTCGTAATCAAAGGGCTTCTCGTCTGAATAACTAAACGCGGTTGATGGTAGGTTAAAAGTTCTTGGAGGAGGTTCCTTGTAAGGGCTACGGATTTTTCAATAGGTTGGTAGGGGTCAGTAACACTGCTCATGTAAATCGTTTTATGACGTAGAGGCTTTTTTCTCCATTTCATTAGAAGCCAAAGAGCGTTTTGTTTAATTTTTAACCACTTGCCCCAATTTTCTTTCTCCCAGTCCTTACGAGTAAAGAACGCCGCATAGCAATAATTACAACCTAATGCACAACCTGAATACGGGTTTAAAGAGTAATCATAAGCATCTAAAAAACCTTTACATTCCGTTAAAATGCTTGCAGAATTGACATATTCTATATCCGTCTGTCCGATTTTTAATTTTGGTTTGGGTATGTTTTCGTTAGAACAAGAATTGAATAAACTCATTTATTTTACTATACTACCGTTGTTAGGTTCCCCGAATGGACTAATTAAATGTAATTTTCCATCAGAATCTTCTGCGGTTAACAACATTCCTTCGGAGAGTATTCCCCTTAATTTTCGTGGTTCTAAATTGGCTACAAAAACTACTTTCTTTTGAAGCAGTTCCTCGGGTTGAAAATGTTCCGCAATTCCGCTTACAATGGTTCGTTCTTTTATACCATCATGAATAGTCAATTGTAATAGTTTATCAGCTTTGGGGACCTTCACTGCATAAGTAATGGTACCCACTCTTAAATCCACTTTGTCAAAATCTTCATAAGCAATATTGTTTTTAAATGGTTTAAGCATGACATGTGATTTTGGGGTTTGCTGTAACTTTTGAATTTGTTGTTCAATGATTTCATCAGGAATTTTTTCAAAAAGGATAAAAGGTTTATCAATCTGATGGTGAGAGGGAAGGATTTCAAAGGTATTGTTGGAGGACCAGAAATTTTGGAAATCATAATCAGGGAGGTTAAGAATTTGTTTTAGTTTCAAGTAGGTTTCGGGCAAAAAGGGTTGGGAGGCTAGGGCTAGGCAAGCGGTGATTTGAGCCGCTACGTAAAGTGTAGTTTGAGTTTGTAGTTCATTGGTTTTAAAGGTCTTCCAGGGCTCTTTATCCATAAGATATTTGTTACCGATTCTAGCGATTTTCAGCATTTCTGCGAGTGCATCGCGAAAACGGAAATTTTCTATATTGTTTCCCATTGCTTGAACAGCTTTTTTACAATCTTCCAAAGCCTGGATATCAATAACTTGTAAATCAATATTATCAGGGATATGACCATCGTAATATTTGTGAAGTAAGGTAGTAACTCTATGGACAAAGTTACCGTATATATCAGCGAGTTCACTATCATTACGTTGTTGGAATTCTTTCCAGGTGAAGTCGTTATCTTTGTTTTCGGGAAGCGTAGCCGTTAGAACATATCGTAAGACATCAATTTTATCGGGGAAGTCATGGATATATTCATGAACCCAAACAGCCCAATTTCGGGAGGTAGAAATCTTATTACCTTCAAGGTTTAAAAATTCATTAGCGGGGACTTGGTCGGGGAGGATAAAATCGCCGTGAGCCATAAGCATAATAGGGAAGATGATACAATGAAAAACGATATTATCTTTACCAATAAAATGAATTAATTTAGTTTCGGGGTCTTGCCAATATTTTTGCCAATCGTTGGGGAGTAAGGCTTTGGTAGCAGATATGTAGCCAATGGGAGCGTCAAACCAAACATATAAAACTTTTCCTGTCGCATCCTTTAAAGGGACAGGGATTCCCCAATCCAGGTCACGGGTAATAGCACGGGGCTGTAGCCCATCATTTAACCAGGATCTACACTGCCCTAATACGTTATTTTTCCATTCAGGATGCGAGTCAATATATTGTGTTATTTTAGCTTGATATTCGTTCAGTGGTAAATACCAATGCTTGGTAGGTAATTTAATAGGTACTGAATTGCTCAAAGCGGACTTGGGGCGAATGAGCTCGTCAGGGCTTAGAGATGTGCCACATTTTTCGCATTGGTCACCATAAGCGTTTTCATAACCACATTTGGGACAAGTTCCATTAATATACCGGTCGGCTAAAAAAATTTGTTTTTCAGTATCAAAGTATTGGTAAGTTTCTTTTTCTATAAGTTGGTGGTTATCATAGAATTTTTTGAAGAACTCTTGAGCAGTTTGGTGATGAAGTAAAGAAGAAGTTCTATAATAAATATCAAAGTCGATGTGCATTTTTTGGAAGGTATCTTTGAGGAGATGGTGATATTTATCTACAATTTGTTGAGGGGATAAATTTTCTTTCATAGCACGAATGGTAATGGCTACGCCGTGTTCGTCTGATCCACAAACAAAAATGATGTCTCTTTTTCGTAATCTTTGGTATTTTACGTAAATATCTGCGGGAAGATAGGCACCACTTAAATGCCCAATATGTAAAGGACCATTTGCATAGGGTAAAGCCGCTGTTACGGTAATTCTTTTGAATTCTTTCATTGAAATCTTCTGCAAAAATAGCAAATAAAGTAATCGGATAAGAAAAAAGTATTAACCCCAAAATTTAGGTTTGTTGTGTTTGAATAAAAAAAATTTTTATTTTTGTGGTAAAAATCAAGAAAATGAAAGTAAAATATTTGTTTTTATTCTTGTCATTAACAATTAGTGGTCTTATAATATCTTGTACCAAAGAGACAACTAATAAGGTGATAGACCAGGTATCGGACTATTATGTTCGTTGTGATGCAGACACAGGAGCGGGAACTTTTAAGTTTGATGTGAATACACCATTAGGTAAGTTTGAGAAGAACACAAAGTCGGTAGTTATTACGGCTCAATCTTTAAATAATTTAAATCTTACTCTCACTTTGTATACGGGAAAGGATACATTATCAGAGGTTATAGCAGGTAATTTTCCTTTGGACAGTGTATTAAATCCTTCCTTTATTCAATGGGGAATGACGGAAACTAGCATCATGGCTAATAATACGGGTAATAAAATTGTGATTGAACGATTGGAGGAGAAAGAAAACGGTAAACGGTTGTTAATTGGTACTTTTGCAGGTAATATCGGCACTAACGAAAAAATAAAACTTAGAAACGGACAGCTAAAAGTAGTAATCAATCCATAATATTGAATATGGTTTCCTAAGAGAGATTGTTAGTCTTACCAAGACTAACAATTTTTCTAACTCTTAAATACATTAAACAATGCCACAGACAAAAATATCATCGTAAACCCTAAACCAATTACCCATGTAATCGTATTAAATCTTTTTTCTATCGCTTCAAAGCGTGCAGTGTTTTCTTTTTGCATAGCCTCAAAACGAGTGTTCATTTCTTTTTGTAAAAGCTCAAAGCGTGCATTATTTTCTTTTTGCATAGCCTCAAAGCGAGTATTTATGTTTTCAAAACGAGTATTCATTTCTTTTTGTAAAAGCTCAAAACGTAAATCCATTTTTTCCAATATGAGCTTTATGTCCTCTTTGGTAGCTAAATGAGAATTCCTATACTCTTGTTCTTCTCGCAACTCCTTGATTATATCTATCAAAATTTTTTCTAACCACAATTCGTAGTTTTCTCCAATTTCAGAGTATTTATGCTCTTTGATAATTTGCTTGATGGTATTCTTATCTAAAAATATACTCATAATCAATTCTTAAATACATTAAACAATGCCACAGACAAAAATATCATCGTAAACCCTAAACCAATTACCCATGTAATCGTATTAAATCTTTTTTCTATCGCTTCAAAGCGTGCAGTGTTTTCTTTTTGCATAGCCTCAAAACGAGTATTTATGTTTTCAAAACGAGTATTCATTTCTTTTTGTAAAAGCTCAAAGCGTGCATTATTTTCTTTTTGCATAGCCTCAAAGCGAGTATTTATGTTTTCAAAACGAGTGTTCATTTCTTTTTGTAAAAGCTCAAAACGTAAATCCATTTTTTCCAATATGAGCTTTATGTCCTCTTTGGTAGCTAAATGAGAATTCCTATACTCTTGTTCTTCTCGCAACTCCTTGATTATGTCTATCAAAATTTTTTCTAACCACAATTCGTAGTTTTCTCCAATTTCAGAGTATTTATGCTCTTTGATAATTTGCTTGATGGTATTCTTATCTAAAAATATGCTCATATATGTTATACGAAATTTATGGAAAAAAGTTTAATCTAACTAAAAGTTCAAATTCATATTGACACGTAAACCATAATTATATTGATATTTGGCAATTCTTTCGGGAGTTACAGGATTTTTATAGTTTAAGCGCCAAAGAAAATCTAATCGTAGAACTTTTAGAATATTTTCTATTCCAATTCCTATTTCCATGTAAGGTTGACTATTAGGAGCTTTAATAGATTGAGTAAGCGTGTTATTGGTTTGAAGATTCTGAGGAGATAAACTACCATAAGCCAATCGGAAAGTCCATAATTCTTTAAGTTTTAATCTTCGGATAAGAGGAAATTTACGGATAAAAAAACCTTCGAGATGGTGGTCTAACCCTGCGACGAGCCATTGATCTGCCACAAATTCATAAAAGTACATTAAATTAAAACCCACAGGGTCGTAAAGAATAGAACGATTGGAACCTAGAAAAGAAGCGATAGCACCTAGTCCAACTCCCATGGGGTCTAATGCATAAGATTGAGAACCTCGAAAAACATTTAATAATGGATAAGGGACTTGTCCCCAAATTTTTCCTACACCTACGGTGTAATCCATATAGCCCAATCTTCCAAGCGGTTGATAATCGGTTATAACTATCCCTAATTTTTGATAACGAAAATCTCCATTAAAATCTCTTGGTAAACCCAAAATATTTCTCCCAAAATGATTTGGAAAGGCATAAGTTTCTTCTAAATAAAGAATAGGAAATTTAGAGCCTGCATATACTTTTTCTCCTCCCTTCATCAAGTAACGTTCTCGTATTGAGAACCGTAGCACTGCTGAAAGCTCCGTATTTTGAAAAGTAGATAACAATTCATTGGTATTAAATGGATTGTAATAAGAAAAAGCGAAAGTTCTTGCAGGCTCAAAATAACGCGTTTTCAAGGAAGCAAAAACAAAAATACCTTTACGAATATCCCACCAGAAGCGAATATTATTTTCTGTAAAATAGTTTTGTTGAATGAGAGGTACACGAAAAAGCATGGAAGTGAGAATTCCTGTTCCCATTTGTACGTAGTTAGGGTAACCAATTTGTTCCACCTCCTGAGTTCTTTGTATACCTATTTCAAAACGAGGTTTATAAGAAATTTTCCACCGAATATCTATATCATATTTCAAACGTTTATCATTATAACCATAAGCGATATGCGAGCCTAAATACCAATTTTTACTTAAAGTAGGTCTTGTGTAGATACCAATTCTATTTCTTAACCCTTCTACTGCATTAAAAGTAATTAATTGGGTGTAATTTCCAATTTCAAAATATTTAAATTTTCTTCTACCGGTTGTAATATATTCTGAGACAAAATTTATAATTTTCCACAAGGTTTGGGTTTTAAGGGTATCAATGAGTGCAAAGCCCATTTCTTCGCTTTTTTCTAAAGGGCTCAGACGATTTTCTTTCCAGAAGGTCGTATCTTTTTCATTGGCTCCAGCTATTATTTCAACGGAAGCATTCCCAAAAAATTTATCTGGTTGTGGTTGGTCTAATATGTAATCCGTCATAGTAGTAGAAGTTCGCCCAATAAGCCCAACATTATTTTGTTTATTTTTGAAGTCCACTTCAATATCCGAAACTATGGGTAACCAATGCCCCTGAATATAATCAAATTGCTGTCGTATTCTGATGTCTTCCACGAAGTTTACATTGGGATTAGTAGCTAATCGTAAATCTAGACGTTTAATAGCCCAGGATTTATTTTTGATATGAATGATTCCTTTAAAAGCCAAATCAAACTTATTTCTTGGAATTACTTCAATAAAATATGTGGTATCTTGGTCATGGGCTTCTATTCCCTTGAGTTCGTACTTATAGTTAAGGGTAGCACCATCTGCTAATGGCGAGATAAATTGTTTCCCTAATAAATGAATGTAATTCTCATAGAAATTCATGGAAGTAATAAAATTAGAAAGGAGATTCGCTTCTGGATTTTGTACACCAGAACTCTGCGTTGCCTCAATAATTTCTCTTATCTTACCCGGTTTCTTCTGATAAACCCGAGAGATAGACTCCGAAATAAAAATAGCTAATTTGTATTTGTTAGGTATTGTATCTTGGATAGTGGTATCACTTTCATGAGCTTTAATAAATTTTTTTAATGGCTTGTATTGAAGTTGTTCTAATTTTTCCTCAGAGATATTATCTAACGATATAACTAATTTGTTATAAGCTTTATATTCAATAGCTTTAAATTTATCCCAATTGTTTTCTTTTTTATTTTTTATTGCCTGCTTTATTACACGTAAACCTGGATTATCTTTTGCTGTAATGACCACCTCCTCCATCTGATAGGTAATAGGCTCAAGTACAAAATCCTTTTTTAAGTTTTGGTTCACAATGATTGTATCTTTAAATAGTTTATAACCCGAGTAACGAATCGTGATAATGTATCTCCCTTCGGGAAGAGTAATTTGATACATACCATCTAAATTGGTATTTGTCCCTAACTGCCCTAAGGTATCAAAAAAAATGGGAACTAATGGTAAAGTTTCTTGACTATCCTTTTCATAGAGCGTCCCTGAAACTGTAAATTTATTTTGTCCAAAAGATTGAGCAAGTAGTATTCCCCAGAAAAAAAATAGATATCGCAACATTTAGTTTTTGAGAATTTCTATGAGTTGATTTTCCAGTTTTAAAGGTTGAGTTAAATGCAAAGTTTGAATACCCACTGCTTTAGCACCCTCAATATGAAGGATAGTATCTTCTATAAATAGAGTTTCTTCAGGCTTAAATTGCATTTGTTGAAGCACAAATTGAAAAGTTTCGGGATGAGGTTTGCGCATACCTATCTCAAAAGAAAAGAAAATTTTTTTCATGGGTTCAAAAAGAGGCTTACATTCTTTCGCAATAAAATCATAGTGAATTTGATTTGCGTTGCTTAAAAGTACGATTGGATATTTTTGAGATAGTTTATGAATAAGCTCCACTCTGTTAGGAAAAAGTCCAATTAGCATGCTGTTCCAAATTTCATCAATTTGAATATCAGATAAATCCAATTTTTGAGTTAATTTTCGTATACCATCTCGAAATTGCTGAGGGGTAATTTTTCCAATTTCAAAATCATCAAAGATTGTGTCTTGTTTGAGTTGTGAAAAATGAATGTTAGGACTTAACGCTTGAAGTTTATCAGTAACCTTTTGATAATCAATTTCATAAAGAACGCCTCCTAAATCGAAAATGAGATTTTTTATAGGCATAAAAATTTTTATGCAAAGATAAATACTTTTAAATTCACGCCATTAACAATACAAGCCTAAATTTACGAAATTCGCATACTAATTTCATGAAAATCTTAATTATTCGTTTTAGTTCTATTGGTGATATTGTGCTTACTTCCCCCGTTATTACTGCAATTAAGGAAGAATTTCCGGATTCCCAAATTCATTTTTTAACGAAAAAGTCTTTTCAAGATATTTTAATGCATAATCCATCAATAAATAAAATATGGTGTTATGAAAAAAATCATTTGTTCTCTCTTATCCAACAATTAACAAAAGAAAAATTTGACTATGTTTTAGATTTGCATAATAACCTTCGTTCACGTTGGGTGAGTTTATGGTTAAGGAAAAAAACCTTTCGTTTAGATAAACAGAACTGGAATAAATGGAAAATGGTGAATTGTAAATGCAAGATAGTAATTCCTCATATTGTAGAAAGATATTTTGCTACCCTGCTTAATATGGACAAAAATTTTACTGTTCCTAAAAGTTTAACTTATTACTGCGGTGAGGAAGCTAATCAAGAAGCTAAAAGGATTTTAGCACAACATTCTTTAACAAATTACATAGCAATTGTTTTAAGTGCTACACATGTTACCAAGAAATGGCTTAAAGAGTATTATGTTGAACTTATTCATTCTCTTAATTATCCGGTTATTTTATTGGGCGGTAGAACAGAAGTTGAAGAAGGGAAGTGGATTTATAACCAACTCAAAAATCCTTCTTTTGTTTTCAATTTATGTGGTACTACCTCTTTAAATGTTTCTGCTTCATTATTGAAATACAGTGATTTAGTTATTACACATGATACGGGCATGATGCATATTGCATGTGCATTCCAAAAAAAAATAATTGTAATATGGGGAAATACTTGCCCTGAAATAGGCTTTGCTCCCTATCAAAACCCCCATGCTGTGAATATTAGTTTAAACTTACCCTGTAAGCCCTGTTCTAAATTAGGAAAAAATCATTGCCCCAAAGAACATTTTGATTGTATGAAAAAAATAAGCCCGAATACTGTTCTAAAAGCTATTCAAGAGATACTATAATACTGATAAACAATATTTTATATTCAATTTTTTCTGCGTTGAGTGTTACTTTGAATAGCTTTTTTCCAATGAACCCTGAATAAATACTTTCATTTTTGTAACGTAAATCATTACGTTAATGAAATCACATGTTTCACCTTTTGTAAAAGTCGCTTTCTCTATTTTGTTAGGAGTAGGTAGTGCATTATGGTTTAATCCTATAATGATAATTGTAATTTTAGGAGTATTTTGTATAATTTTTCATTTTTATAAAGCTTTCTCAAAATTTACTCTTTATGTTCTAATTTTATTAGTTTCTTTTGTGCTAGGAAATATAAGCTTTCAACACAATAACCTTGAAAATTTGAATAGACAAACTTATCAATGGAAAGGAATTATTTTGGAAAAAGGACAGCAATTTTCCAAGGGGTTGCGTTATACTGTACAGCTAATTAGCGTCTCTAATGATGAAAAAAAAATTAAAGTTAATGGAAAAATTATGTTAATGGCAAAAACAGAAGATGTGTTTCAAAAAGGCGAAATTATTGATTTTAAAGGAAAATGTAACTTGATTACTGCTCAAGATACTAATTTTTGGAATCATTTAAATTATAAAAAAGGTTTACAAGCAATTATATGGTCTAAACAAGTACAGAAGACTTCGGAAATTGATGTTTTTTATTTTTATCTTGGTAAAACCCAAGATTATTTGGAAAAACAAATTCATCGGTTTATTCAAAATAGTGAATCAGCCGCACTAGCAATGGGTATTTTATTAGGAGATAAATCCTATATGGATAAAGAAACTAAAAACGAATTTATTAACAGTGGTGCGGCTCATATTTTAGCAGTTTCGGGCTTACACGTCGGTATTTTAACTTTATTCTTAAATTTTCTGTTAGGTTTGTTTTTTACTAACCGATTAAAATACATTATCATTATATTATTTTTAGTTGCGTACGCATTCATAACAGGTTTAAGCCCAGCGGTTGTTCGAGCGGTTTTAATGGCTTGCTTTGCTTTAATTGCTAAATTGACAGAAAGAAATTTCTCGATTGTCAATATTTTAGCATTCACTTTCTCTTTACAACTTTTGCTAGACCCTTTTCTGATATTTCATTTAGGTTTCTGGTTATCTTATTTGGCTGTATTAGGAATTATTTTTATTCAACCTCAATTAGTTATAACAGCTAGAAATAAAATTTGGAAATGGTTACAAGATAATATCACTGTCGGGATATCTGCACAAATAGCAACACTTCCTATTTTATTAGGTTTTTTAGGAAAATTTCCTTTATTATTTATATTTACCAATTTAGTCACTTTGCCATTGTCTGTTATAGCTACTTATGCTGGTTTCTTTTTATTATTTGTAGGTCAAATCCCATTTATCAATGAATGTGTTGGAGTAATAACAGATTATTTATTCCGTTCTGTTTTAATAACTAATGAATGGATTGCACAAATTCCTTTCAGTAGCCTTGAATTCAAACCTTCAATAATTGGTATGAGTATAGCATTAATAGGTTTAATAGGAATAACATATTATTTTTATCAACGAAAAAAGGAACTTTCCAACAATTCTTTATCTTTTCTTATTTAACAAAAAAATAATATTTATATTTGCGTGAAATTAGGAGTTTTGAAAGGAGTCGTTTTTCAGGAGGCTTATCAAGCTTATATTAAAGATAGGGGTTTAGCAGATATCTCGGAACTTGTATTTGAACGTTTATTAAAAGTATATCCGGGATTATTAGTAACCTCTACGGACGGATTTGTAGATATTGCAGAGGTAGATACATTAAGTTTTATTGCTTCTGATGGAACTAATATATCTACTGAAATTTTTTCACGGGAATTAAAAAATATATATCTCAATCAAGGGCATTGGAAACATCTTTTCACTAATGCGATTAAAGAAATTGTGCACCAAGAACATAATTGTCAAGAAATTCTCATGAATATGATTTATGCAGCAGCGGCTAGTACAGGTTCTATTGTAAAAAATATCCTGTTATCTGAATTCAAACCTAAAAATTTTTCTCTCTTTGATATTCAAAATCTTGAACAAATAGACCCTACCCGACAGTTTTTCTCTGCTGAAGAAAAACATAAAATCATTTTAATTTCTGAAGAGTTTGATTTGCTATCCAACCCAGAAATCAAAAAAAAGATATATCAACTTTTTGGATAGTATGAATACGGAAGATATAAAAAAATTTATAGAGGAGGCTTGGGCTAATGGTGGGCAAGACATTTCAGAAACACACAAAAATGCAATTCTAATAACGATTGACTTATTGGATGCTGGAGAGTTACGGGTTGCAGAACTACGAGGGGGCAAGTGGGTTGTGAATGAATGGTTGAAAAAAGCGGTTCTACTTTACTTTCGTATACAAGGTATGAAAACATGGGAATTGCCCCCTTTTGAATATTACGATAAAATTCCATTAAAAAATAATTACAAAGACTTAGAGGTAAGAGTAGTACCGCCAGCAGTAGCAAGGAAAGGTGCTTTCTTGGCAAAAGGAGTAATTTTAATGCCTTCTTATGTGAATGTTGGCGCTTATGTAGGTTCTAACACAATGGTTGATACTTGGGCTACAATAGGTTCATGTGCTCAAATCGGTAAAAACGTACATATAAGTGGAGGCGTAGGGATTGGAGGCGTATTAGAACCTGTACAGGCTAGCCCTGTAATTATTGAAGATGGAGCTTTTATTGGAAGCCGTGCTATTATCGTGGAAGGAGTACGAATTGGTAAAGAAGCCGTTCTCGGTGCAAACGTCGTATTGACCGCTTCAACAAAAATTATTGATGTTACTTATAATGAGCCTATTGAATATAAAGGATATGTTCCTGAACGCTCCGTAGTAATTCCAGGTGCTTATACCAAAAAGTTTCCTGCAGGTGAGTATCAGGTGAACTGTGCTTTGATTATCGGAAAAAGAAAAGCCTCTACCGATTTAAAAACTTCTTTAAATGATGCTCTAAGAGATTTTAATGTAAGTGTTTAATCATCAGGTAAATTAAACAAAATAATTTTGATATGCAATTCAACTAATTGTTTTTAAATAAATTACGCTTAATATACTCTTCTACATTCCCTCTGATTAAAAAACTCATCACGGAAAATACAAAAAAATGAAAGAAAAAAATAAATTTATTTGGATTCCAACATAACTTCACAATTCTAATTATTCATAGTTCGACTGTACGCACTAATCTTAAATCAATTTGTTATATAGTTATTCATAAACTCTATTATACTTATTAAACTCTTCTTTTATACACTTCTTCTATCAGCTGAACTGAATAAAAGGCATCCATAACGGAAGCGATTTGTGGTTCTTTGCCTCCTAAAACTTTTATAAATTCTTCGTAAACCCATTGATGATTAGAAGCAGATCCTTGATAACCAGGGTATTGATTGGGAGATACCGAAAATTCTATTGAAGGGATTTGATAATCTTGAATTTGGCAAGCTAAAACTTCATTCATATATTGCCCCCCAATTTTTACTGTGCCTTTTTCGCCGAAGATAGTTATGCTACTTTCTAAATTTTTTTCATAACTACTTATCGTATAGTTAAAATTTACATGAACACCAGCGGCAAGGCGAAAATTAAAGGTGCCTGTATCCTCAAATTCAATCAAGGTTTGACGATTAAAATTCCAAAATTGTGCATAATCAAGGGTGGATAAATGCCCCCATAAGTAAATAAGAATATCTGTAAAATGTGAGAATTGTGTATAAAGAACACCCCCATCTTGCCACAATTTACCTTTCCAATCGCTGTGCGAATAGTATCGTTCATCACGATTCCAAAAACAGTTCACTTGAACCCAAAAAACTTTTCCTAATATATTATTGATTATCAAACTCTTAATCCATTGAACTATCGGACTGTAACGATTTTGTAGCATACAAAACAACTTACGCTGATAAAAACGTGCTACCTCTAACATAGTCCTTGCATCTTCTGAATTTATAGCCAATGGCTTCTCACATAAAACATGATATCCTTTTTCTAATGCTCGAATAGTTTGTGAAGCATGCAAATAATTAGGGGTAGCAATTACCACAAAATCTAAAGATTGCTCCAAAAATTCTTCATAATTCGTGGTTTGATAGGCATTTACATTCCTAATTTTCTCTTTCTGAATATCACAAACAGCAGTTAATACTAAATTTTCCATATTTTGAACAACCTGCAAATGCTTTTGTCCTATAAATCCTAAACCAACTATTCCTACCTTGTACATAAGCCAACAAAATTATAAAAATAAATATACTATTAATACTACAACCGTATAAGTTGAGAGGATTCCATTTAGATTACTTGAATTACCTAAAATCTTATATCCTAATTTTTATTTAACATGCTAGTTTTTATTTTTAACATTTTACAACAAGTAACATCACCGAAATTGCACACTTTTTGCTAAATTTGTACGTTATTACACTATCATGAAAAAAACTTTTTTTTTCCTATTATTCATAGGTTTTATGGATTTATCACTTCATGCCAAACATTTGGTAGGAGGAGATATTACTTACCAATATCTGGGAACTTTTAATGGTTTAGATAGATATAGAATTAAGATAACTATATTGCGGGATTGTGTACCAGGTAATACGGAATTTGATGACCCCTTAGAAGCAACACTTTATAATGCAGGTAATTTTAGTGATTGGCAAACCATATCTTTTAGTTATCCTGGCGAAACTTTAGTTCCTTTGACTTCTTATAACCCTTGCTCTACTCCACCCGAAGGGATTTGTTATTCTGTGGCTACTTATGTCAAAAACATAGATGTAACTCCAAATGCTAATGGGTATTACTTAGTTTATGAACGATGTTGCAGAAACAATACTATCAATAATTTAAGTAATCCTGGAGCGATGGGTATGACACTTTCTTGTTATATTCCGGGCTCTCAACTTAAGAACAGTTCTCCTGTTTTTGGGGCTTTACCACCCGTATTTATTTGTTTGGGCGATACTTTTATTTTTCCACAAGCCGCAATAGACCCTGATGGTGATGACTTAGTTTATCAATTATCTACCCCCTACCATGGTGGTTCTCAACAAGACCCAGCTCCCTCTCCCGATGCTCCTCCTCCTTTTCCGTTTGTTACTTTTGCGCCGGGCTTCAATCTTAATAACATGCTTGGAAACTCTCCCCAACCCCTCGTAATCAACCAAAATGGTCAATTACTCGCAATTTGTAATACCCCTGGACAATTTGTTTTTGCAGTCTCAGTATTTGAATACCGAAATAATGTACTAATCTCAGAAACTAAAAGAGATATTCAAGTTAATGTGGTGAATTGCCCACCCAATCTACCTCCCACGCTTAATTTCTCTACCAATTCCTCCATTATTGGTGATACTTTGATTTTTACGGAAGGAAACTATATTTGTTTTAACTTTCAAGTCCGTGACCCCAATTCCCGAGACTCCGTATTCGCAGATTTAAGTTCTTTTATTTTTAATAATCCTATTACTAACGCTTCTTTTTCTTTTCAATCCGCACTTACCCCCGTATCAGGGCAAATTTGCTGGAAAGCTCCCTGCGAATTCCTAGATAGTATTTTTACTGTTAACGTAACCCTGTATGATAATTATACTTGTAACCTCAACATAAATACTTACACTTTCTATGCCAAAGTAGTCCCTGGAACTGTGCCTTCTCCGTCTTTGAATTGTGTCTCTGTACTACAAAATAATGAAATTACTTTGAATTTCCCTTATAATTTTGATGCCAATCAAGACAAAGTTTATATCTATAGACAAACTAACGGTAGTTCTACATGGCAACTTGTAGACTCTCTCAACCCCCCTATCAATTCTTATACCGATAACTCTATCAACAATGCAAACCTGCAATCCTATTGCTATAAAATCGTAATTCGTAAAAATTGTAATGGAGTTCTATCCCTTATTGAAAGTAACTCACTTTGTACCATCTTAATTCTAAATCAAAATATTGATGTTTCCACCGAGCAAATCTCCTGGACCAACTTTATTCCTTCTACTTCCACGACTGTAACCTATAATCTAGAACTTTTAGAAAATGGTAATACTTCTACTATTTTTAATGTAACCTCTCCTTATTTATTAAAGCGTTGTAATTTTAATGGTAAAGTAAGAATAAAAGCTATAACCGGAAGTTGCGAATCCTATACTGCTTTCTCTGACTATTTTACTTTGAATAATGAGCCTCCTTCTGCTATAGAACTTTGTTATGTGAGCGTAGCGGATAATAATGCAGGAGTAGAAATTGAATGGACTAAATCCAATGATACAAACTTAAAAGGTTATGAAATTTGGCGTCAAGATAATAATTCATGGAGTAAAATTACCATGATGGATACGAACTCTTCTTATTATCTAGATACTTCAGCACAAGTCAAGCAAAAATCATATAGATACTACGTAAAAGCTATAGATGATTGTGATGCATTTGCAAAAACAAATGAATACGCTACCATTTTATTGAAAAGTTATAGTGAACCTTACTTTGTTGATTTAAATTGGACACCTTATATCAACGATTTTCCTGTAATTAGTTATGTTCTCTTGAAAAATCAGACAACGAGAAATGATTTCATAGAAGATGAGAGTCTTACAGGAAATAATTTCCAATATACCGATAACTCTATTGATAAATCTAAAGGTATTTATTGTTATAAAATTAAAGCTAATGCTCCGGGGAATTGTGGAAGCATTTCTTATTCCAATTCAGTTTGTGAAACATTTCCCATTATTATTTACGTTCCCAATGCTTTCACTCCCAATAAAGACGGTAAAAATGACGAATTTAAAATTTTCGCAGAGTTTGTTGAATATTTTAATATGAAAATTTTTGACCGATGGGGCAAGCTTATTTACGAGCTTGTTAATCCTACTCAAACTTGGGACGGAACCTACAATAATAAACCATGCCCTGAAGATGTTTATGTTTACATTATGGAAACCGTTGGATACAAAGGTGAAAGTATCAGAAAATCTGGTAGCATTACGCTATTACGATAATTTTAATTATTTAGATAGATTGAACAAAATCCCATAGCCACTTTAATTAATGATTTTTAAATTAAATAAATTAGGCGCAAGATACTTCGGTACTCAAAGAACCTCAAACCCTCTACGATAAAAAACTTCATGAAACTATTTAAAAAAATTAGGAGTAAATCCATAAAGGGGTGTTTCTCCATCCCATTTTTCAATTAACTGTTTTTGAATTAAAAGTGGACTCAGACTTTGCTGGCGTAGTTTATTAGCTTTCGCTTCGGCTTCAGCCTCCATAATAATTTTTTTTGCTTTCGCCTCGGCTATTTTTAATTCATTTTCCACTTGCAACGCCTGTTGTACGGCTTTATTTTTTTTGTCTATAGCATCTATAATGCTCTCAGGGTACTTTAAGCCACTAGTAAGTTGTTCCAAATGAAAACCATCTCTAATCAAAACACTATCTAATGTTTTCTGTACATCATTCTCAAAACGCTGACGATTACTAATTAATTCTTCTGTTGTGTACTTATTCATTTGAATACGGAAAGCATCTTTGACGTAATTATAAAGGGTTGTGTTCGTAATTTCTTTGATGCCTTTACGATATTTAGTAAAAATTTTCGGAGTAGAACCAGGCTTAATATTAAAGGAAAAAGTTGGATCTACCGTAAAAACTGAGCCATCTTTGGCATTCACCGTAAAAGAAGGATAATGCACGGTTTGTACATAAGTAGGAAACTCATACACCTCTTCAGTGAAAGGATTATAAAATACCATTCCAGTAACCAAAGCCGCTTCTTGCACGCCCCTATCTGTACCATATAACTTAACAAGAATTCCTTCATAACCAGAATCAATTCTTTCCATGCAAGAGGTCAGCAATAATAAAAGACTAATATATGAAATATTTCTTTTCATGATAATTAAATTAACGATTTATATTTTGAAATAATATCGGAGAATTAGAATACAATGGAGTTTTACCGTTCCATTTCTCGATAAATTGTTGTTGAATCAATAGCGGTGTTAGGCTTTGTTGGCGTAGTATATTTGCTTTTGCTTCTGCCTCAGCCTCAATAATTTTCTTTTTTGCCTGAGCCTCTGTAATTTTAAGTTCGTTTTCCACTTGCAGAGCCTCTTGAACAGCCCTATTTTTAGCGTCTATTGCTTGAAGTATCGTTTCAGGATAAATTAAACCACTCGTTAATTGTTCTAATTTAAAACCATCTTTTCTTAAACTAGAATCCAAAGTATTTTGCACATCTGTTTCAAATTGTTGGCGATTACTGATGAGTTCATCGGTAGTATATTTATTCATCTGAATACGATAAGCATCTTTAACATAATTGTAAAGGGTAGTCATGGTTATCTCATAAATACCTTTGCGGTACTTAGCAAATATTTTAGGGGAAGAACCTTGCATAATATAGTAAGAAATCGTGGGATCTACTGTAAAAACAGAACCATCTTTAGCATTAACTGTAAATGGCTCATAATCAACTGTTTGTACAAAAGTCGGAAATTCATAGACCTCCTCGGTTAAAGGATTATACCAAACTCTTCCACTCGCAAGTGAAATATCTTGAACTCCCCTATCCGAACCATATAATTTCACAACTATGCCCTCATGCCCCGCATCAATCCGTTCCGTACAACTCGTAAATGCTATAATAAAAAATACTATCGTAAAAATAATCCCTATACCAATTTTTTTCATGTCTTTGTCATTTTTACAAATTTATGAAGATTTTACTTGTAAACCAAAAGAGTTTATGAAAACTTAAAACAAATTGATTTTATATTTTAATTCAAACGTGCAACTGAAACTTCTTGAGGTTTATTTGGGATAATTAAATTTATCGTTCAAAATTGATAGTGGGTTGTATTTATTTGCGGTACAACATTGCATTAAGCCAAATTGGTTAGATGGTTGAGACCAATTTCTGTTTTATCTCCAACTTATAATCAAGTCTCCAGTGCTCACTAAACTTCCTTCCTTTAAATGAATTTTTTCAATAGTTCCCTCAAAAGAAGCCGTAACGGTAGTTTCCATTTTCATAGCTTCAATGATAAACAAAGCCTGATTTGGAGATACTTTATCTCCTTCTTTCACCAAAATTTTACTTAACATTCCTTGTAATGGCGAACCCATTTCCTTTTCTCTACAAGCTTTTGGATTTTCTTGCTTTAAGTTCCTTAAACTTTTATCCTGCACTTCCACCGATCTCGTCTGTCCATTTAACTTAAAATAAACAGTTCTGATACCTTGCTCATTTGGCGGAGAGTTATACAAGTATTTGATTAACAGGGTTTTTCCTTTATCAATTTGTACTACACATTCCTCATCAGGCTTTAAGCCATAAAAGAAAACAGGCGTCGGTATGGATGAGACATTTCCATATAAAGCAAGATTTTTTGCGTACTCCTCAAACACCTTAGGATAAAATTTCCAAGACAAATAGTCTAACTCCGAGAAATGGTTACCGAATTTTTGTTGAAATAAAAGAAAATCGGTTTCAAAATCAATAGGTTTTAAGTGGGCGTTAGGCTTATCGGTGTAAGGTTCTATATTTTTCAAGATAATTTTTTGAATATTTGGAGGGAAACCACCTTCCGGTTGCCCTAAATCCCCTTTCATCATGCTGATAACTGACTCTGGAAAAGAAATTTCATGTCCCCGCTCTATAATATCTTGCACCGTCAAATTTTGGACAGTCATAAATAAAGCCATGTCTCCTACCACTTTGGATGATGGTGTAACTTTCACAATATCCCCAAATAATTGATTAACCACAGCAAAGTTCTTTTTTACTTCTTGAAATCTATCCGCTAAACCTAATGAATAAGCCTGAGGTTTTAGATTAGAGTATTGCCCACCAGGAATTTCATGTTCATAAACCTCAGCAGTAGAAGCCATTAAACCTGACTCAAAAGGATAGTAATACTCCCGCACTAACTCCCAATAATAAGCAAATTGATTAAGACTATCTAAATCATAGGGATTTTCTCGTTCCGTTCTCTCTAAAATAGCTACCATCGTGTTAAATGAAGGTTGGGAGGTTAATCCCGATAAAGAAGCTAAAGCTACATCTACGACATCAACCCCATTTTCAATGGCTTTAAGGTAAGTGGCTACTTGAGCACCTGAAGTATCGTGAGTGTGCAAATGAATAGGAATATTTATACATTTTTTTAGTTCTCGAATTAATACTTCTGCGGCGTAAGGCTTAAGCAATCCGGCCATATCTTTAATCCCCAGAATATGAGCCCCCGCATCTTCAATCCTTCTTGCTAAATCAAGATAGTATTGCAAATTGTATTTAGGTCGCTGGGGATTTAGGATATCTCCTGTGTAGCAAACACAAACCTCCGCAATTGCGTTTGTACGCTCTCTGACTGCCTTTATACTTGTTTGCATGTTCTCAAGCCAATTTAAAGAATCAAAAATGCGGAAGATATCCATACCGTTTTGCCATGCTTTCTCAATAAATTTTTCTACTAAATTATCAGGATAAGCAGAATAACCGACAGCATTAGCACCACGAATAAGCATTTGCAATAAAATGTTGGGAATTGCTTCGCGTAACAATTGAAGGCGTTGCCAAGGACACTCTTGCAAAAAACGTAATGCTACATCAAAAGTAGCACCTCCCCACACCTCCATCGAGAAAGTTTGCGGATGATGCTTAGCAAAACTCTCCGCAACTCTCAACATATCTATCGTTCGCACACGCGTAGCTAATAAAGATTGATGCGCATCACGAAAAGTGGTATCTGTAAAATGAATTACTTTCTCATTTTTTAGCCACTGGGCAAATTTCTCGGGACCTAAGTCTGTAAGAAGTTGTTTAGTTCCTTTGGGATAATCACTATAAGGATTAAAATCAGGCACGAGTGGGGTTTGAAATACCTTGTTAGGATTTACTTTGGGGATGTAGGGATTACCATTCACGATTACTTCCGCAATATATTGCAGGGTTTTAGTACCTCTATCTTGGGTTAAGCTATAATTAAGTAATTCAGGGGTATGGTCTATAAAATTTACGGTAGCGTTTCCTGATTGGAAGACAGGATGAGCAATAACGTTTTGCAGGAAGGGAATATTGGTTTTAACGCCACGAATACGAAATTCACGAAGCGTTCTGTCCATTCTTTGGCAAGCACCACGTAACGTACGCCCAGATGCCGTAATTTTTACAAGCATAGAATCAAAAAAAGGTGATATTTGAACCCCTGCGTAAGTTGAACCTTCATCTAAACGAATACCAAAGCCCCCCGCATTCCTATATGCTATGATTTTACCAAAATCAGGCTGAAAATTGTTTTTGGGGTCTTCGGTAGTAATCCTACATTGAATTGCATAACCTTTACATTGAATTTCATTTTGATTATGTATAAAAATTTGGGGGTGAGACAACGGTAAGCCCATAGCAATTAAAATTTGAGTCCTCACAATATCAATTCCGGTAACTACTTCTGTTACGGTATGCTCTACTTGTATCCTCGGATTTACTTCAATAAAGTAGATATTCTCAAATTGGTCTACCAAAAATTCTACCGTGCCAGCATTATAGTATTGGACAGCTTTAGCAAGTTTAAGGGCATAACCATACAATAAATTTTTAGTTTCTTGCGATAGATTAGGGGCAGGTGCAACCTCTACTACTTTTTGAAAACGTCTTTGAACAGAACAATCCCGTTCATATAAATGCACTATATTTCCATGCTCATCGCCAAGAATTTGTACTTCAATGTGTTTAGGATTGTGAATAAATTTTTCCATGAAGAGCGTAGCATTACCAAAGGATTTTTGTGCTTCGGAAGAGGCTTCTAAAAAGGCTTTCGTTAATTCTATATCATTATGGCATACTCTCATTCCTCTACCACCGCCTCCTGCTGTAGCTTTCAATATAATTGGGTAACCTATTCGGTTCGCTTCCTGTATAGCAATCTCTAAATCCTGCAACAACCTTTGATTCCCTTCAATCATCGGAACTTGCAATGATTGTGCAACCGTTTTAGCAGTGATTTTATCCCCCAAAGATTCCATACTCTTCCACGAAGGTCCTACAAAAATTATCCCTTCCTCCTTACATCTTTTAGCAAAATTCACATTTTCAGATAAAAAACCATACCCCGGATGTATAGCATCCACATGATTTTCTTTGGCAACACTAATAATTTCTTCAATATCTAAATATGGCTTTAAAGGTTCATTATTTTTACCCACTTGGTAAGCTTCATCTGCCTTGTAACGATGTAACGCATAACGGTCTTCATAAGTGTAAATAGCTACCGTAGTAATTCCTAATTCGGATGCCGCTCGTAATACTCTGATAGCAATTTCCCCCCGATTAGCAACTAAAAGCTTTTTTATGGGCTTGGGTGCATCTTTTATTAACATCTCCTATAAAAAAAAGCAAAATTAGAGATTATTCCTGTTCTTAAAAATGACTAAAACAAAAAATGAAATATCCTGACTATAAATTTTATAATTTTGTGCTATGAATTTTTTAGATTTGGGAAAGAAAGGAGAAGAACTCACTACCCAACTATACCAAGAACAAGGATACATAATTTTAGATACTAACTACCGCTTTGAAAAAAATGAAATTGATATTGTTGCATTCAATTTACAAGAACTTGTTTTTATTGAGGTGAAAACAAGGAGTTCGGAGGAATGGATTTTTCCCGAAGCGGCTGTAAACAAGGAAAAACAAAAACGCATAAAAATTGCCGCTCAATCCTATCTCTATGAAAAGAAAATGGAAACCTGCCCTTGTAGATTTGATGTAGTCTCTATTATATTTCGAACGAATGAAGAATATCAAATCAAACAATTTGTAGACGCTTTTCGTTAAAAAATGAACAAATTCTTACAAACTGATATTCAGTACCTCAAAAAAATAGGACCTTTAAAAGCTAACATTTTAAAACAACATGCTAATATTCATACTTATGAGGATTTACTGCTGTATTTTCCGAGAAGATATGTAGACCGCTCCAACCTATTAACATTGGATAAATTGAAACCCAATGAAAACGAAGCAATTACATTGATAGGAAAATTTTCACAATTTAGGCCAATTAAAAATAGTAATCACAAAAACCGCCTTACCGCTATTTTTAGTGATGGCTCTGGTCATGCCCAAATCGTTTGGTTTCAAGGATTAGATTGGATACAAAAACGTTATGCAACGAACAATGAGCTTTACATGATTTATGGTAAACCCGATTGGATACAAGGGGTTCCCCGTTTCACTCATCCCGAAATCGAAAAATTAGACGAAGAAGGTGATTATAAAAAAATTGTCCCTATTTATCCAAGCTCTGAAATATTCAAAAAAAATGGAATGGACAATCGTTTTTTTATTCAAGTGATAGCCTCTTTACTTGAAATTAGTAAAAACGAGCTTGTAGAATTTATTCCACAAATGATAGTAGAAAAACTTCATTTGCTGGACCGCTACACAGCATTAAGATATATACATCAACCTCAAAGTATCACGGACCCAGATTATGGCTTAAATCGGTTTAAATATGAAGAGATGCTTGCCTTTCAATGGATTATGGAAGCACGTAGAAAAAAATATAAAACCCAAAAAGCTCCTATCTTTGAAAAGGTTGGCAACTTATTTTTAGAATTTTACCATCATTATTTACCATTTGAACTCACAGATGCACAAAAGAGAGTAATTAAAGAAATCCGTAAGGATTGTGCTTCACCCTATCAAATGAACCGCTTGGTTCAAGGAGACGTTGGCTCTGGAAAAACCATCGTTGCCTTTTTAATTATGCTTTTAGCAATAGATAATGGCTACCAATGCGCTCTCATGGCGCCCACTGAAATTCTTGCTACACAACACTTTTATTCCATTTTTCATTGGGCTGAAAAAATTCAAGTAGAAGTTGCTTTATTGACAGGGTCTACTAAAGAAAAACAACGTCGCTACATCATCAACGGTTTACGGAATGGTCAAATTAAAATTTTAATTGGTACTCATGCTCTTCTAGAAGATTATGTTCAATTTGCAAATTTAGGGTTAACCATTATCGATGAGCAACATAAATTTGGCGTAGAACAAAGGGCAAAACTCTGGAAAAAACGCTCCGACTTATATCCCCATAATTTAGTCATGACGGCTACTCCAATTCCCAGAACACTAGCATTAACCCTTTATGGTGATTTAGATTTATCTATTATAAACCAATTACCCAAAGGCAGAAAACCTATCTATACCAAGATAGTAATGGAATCTCAAAGATTACGTTTATTTGGTTTCATTAAACAACAAATTCATCAGGGAAGGCAAGTTTATTTTATTTATCCTTTGGTAGAAGAGTCCTTAAAATTAGACTTAATGGCGGTTAAACAGGGCTATGAAGCCATACAAAGAAGTTTTCCTAATACGTTGGTGGGGATAGTACACGGAAAAATGAAACCTAATGAAAAAGAAGCAGAAATGCAACGTTTTAAAAAAGGAGTAACCAAAATTCTTGTCTCAACCACGGTAGTAGAGGTGGGAGTAGATGTCCCTAATGCCACCATTATGGTAATAGAAAATGCAGAACGTTTCGGATTATCGCAATTACATCAACTTCGGGGGCGAGTAGGAAGAGGGGACTACCAATCTTATTGCTTTTTAATTCCTAAAAAAATAAATCCTACCACCCAAAAACGTTTAGAAGCTATGGAAAAGTTCTCTGATGGTTTTAAAATTTCAGAAATTGACCTACAATTAAGGGGACCTGGAGATTTTCTAGGCACTCGCCAAAGTGGTTTACCTGAATTTCATACCATCAACATCGCTCATGATACAACCATCATTGAACAAACTAAACAAATAATTAGAGATTTTATTCAGTCTGGCTATCAATCTAATGATTATCATTTATTTTGGGATTTTATTTCACACACGGAAAGAAAAATGCAACTAGACCGCATTAACGCATAAATTATTAACAAAAAAGGCCAGTTTAAAACTGACCCAGAAACTAAAACTAAATTTATTAAAACAGATTCTACCGAATAAGGGTTACAGTTCCTTCTCGTTTAATTTTTTTACCATCTTTATTTCTTGTTCCTTCCAACAGATATACATAAATACCTTCCGAACAAGGCTTACCTGTATTAAATAAATTACCGTTCCAGAATTTATTTTCATCTCCTTCGTTATTGAAAACTAATTTACCCCATCTGTCCCATATTTTAAAAGCATATTCCATTCCTGAACTTTCAATTTTAAAAATATCGTTCAAGCCATCATTATTAGGTGTAAATACGTTGGGAATAAAAAGTCTTGTGCCTTCTAAGACAGTAATTTTGAGTTTAAAGGTATCTGTACAACCGAAATCGTTGGTTACAATTTGAACTACTTCATACTCACCGGGTTCAGGGAAATTGATAGTACCAGGATTTTGTTGAGTAGAAGTTTGCCCATTACCAAAGTTCCAAGACCATGAAGATGCTCCTGTACTATTATCAGTAAAAGTTACTTGGGTTTCTGGAGTTTCTACGGTCGTTGCGGAAGCCACAAATCCTGCAATAACGTTCGGTCTAACCTGTATTGCATCAGGAACTATTAAAGTATCGGAACAACCATCTGCGTTCGTAGCAATTAAAGTAACCGTATAACTTCCCTCTTGTGTATAAGTATGAGCGGGGTTTGCTGTTGTATCCCAAGTACCATCACCGAAATCCCATAAATAGGTAGTGCCGGTGCCACCATTTGGATTAGTACTATTAGTAAACTGCACCGATAAAGGATTACAAGTGCCCGAAGTAACGAAAGAGAAATCAGGGATGGGTCTTCTTTGAATTTCAATGGAATAAGTGGTTGTAGCTTGACAGGTACCATTAAAGTTGATAGAGGTTAAGGTCACGGTATAAGTACCAGACTGGGTATAAATATGTGCAGGGCTTCCCAAATTTGAAGTATTACCATCTCCGAAGTCCCATATTCTGTTGGTAGCACCGGTTCCTGCATCAATAAAATTAACAGGTAAACCTTCACAAGCTACTACATTTGCGGTAGAAATAGCGGGCTGTGGAGTTTCATAAACCTGTATGTAATTGATTTTATCGGTAGTATCGGCATAAGGTCCATTTTTAACAATTAAACGAACAGAATAAAAACCATGCTGTGCATAAGTGTGAGTAGGGTTTGGTAAGTTAGAAGTATTGCCATCACCGAAGTTCCATTCATAATCAGTAGGAGTACCTGTTACCGTTGAAGTAAAATTAACTGTTAGAGGGGCACAACCAGAAGTTATATTTGCGTTAAAATCACCAGTAACAGGAGTAGGTACAATCACTGTTGCAGTAGTTTGGCATGAACTTGTACAACCATTGGCATCGGTAATAGTCAAAGTAATTGTATAGGTATTGGGTCCGCCATAAGTATAATTTAGACCGATGTTGTTAGTATTGGAAGTACCAGTTATTTGTTGTCCATTTCCTAAATCCCAAACATAACTAAAAGGTGCTTGCCCTGTTGTTATATTAGCTTGAATATCAGAAGGCTGTCCAACTACTACTGTATTAACTGCTGAACATTGTATGATGGGATTAGGATGAATAGTCACTGTAATAGCATTAGAAGTATCATTTTGAGGTACAGCACACAGGTAACCCGAACTTAACACTAACTGCACTTGATCTCCATTTTGTAAATTATTGATATCCAAAGTTAAATTATTTTGCCCTGCTAAGGGTTGTCCATTCACTAACCAAGTGTAAACAGGGCTAGTACCTGCATTTTGAGCCACTCCAAAGAAACTAATATTCTCACCAGGGCAGGATACAGGGTTACTACTAAAAATGTTTACATTAGGTGAAAGTGGTGGTAAAATTTCAAATCTTAAAGTATCTTTCGAGGTAACACCACAACAAGGAGTAGAAGAACGTAAACGTACTTCATATGTTCCTAATTGCGTTAGAACGGGCGTAGTGATAGCCGTTACACCGTTAAAAGTAGTATTCAGACCAGGTCCTTCTAACTCCCATTCATAAAGATCCCCTACAAAATTGGTAGAGAAATTCAGCGTTGTATTAGGGCAGAAAGTGGTTTGCCCTTGATTATTAATAATAATTGGTTTGGGACCGTCATTGGAAATATTTACAAAATTAGAATATCTAAATGGAACACCATCAATGGTAAGTGTAATACTTTTTAAACCTTTTGCGGAGTAACGAGTGATGACGGTATCGCCATTAGCCACAGCTGGTTGAGCGTTGGCACCTAGATTCCAGGTGATGACAGAAGAAGGGTCTTGATCTGGAATAATGAAAATAATATCGGAGTTAGTACAACCTTTATTTTGGACGATGATTTGGGGTTCAAAGGTAACGTTTACGTTAGTTTTAGTTACAGGCACGCAGGAGACACAAACTTGTTCATAAAGATTTTGAGCGACGCCGTTGGCACCGTTCCCTCCTTTACCTCCTTTACCGCCATTTCCTCCTTTTCCCCCATTTCCGCCGGCTCCTCCTTCACATCCTGCGGCTGTGTTATTACCTCCCCCATCGAAGCCTCCAAGCCCCCCATTACCGCCTATTCCACCTACGGCACCATCAGAACCTATACCCCCATTGCCAGGGCTTCCTTTCTCTAATTGGCAATCACGAATAAAACCATTATTTCCGTTTGCCCAGATAAAAATCGCGAAAGAACCGCCTCCACCAGTACCACCTTTACCACCTTCACCACCTTCACCGCCTTCACCACCACCACCGCCACCCCCACCAGGTGAATTATAGTCTCCACCAATAGAAAAACAAGCAATGTGTGTTGGGATACCTCCAATGGAGCCGCCACCACCACCGCCACCACCACCGCCACCATGACGTCCATTCTGTCCATCAGTAGCGTTGCCAGGAATAAAAAACTGATTAAAATTAGGAATACCATTCTGCCCATCTACTCCATCAAAACCGTTCATACCATCTTCTCCGTTCAAACCTGCGTAAGGAGTGCCGCTTGATGGACAGCCCCCAAGAGTATTGATAAAACCTAACGCATCTGTTGCATTAGAGCAAATATTTAAGCCAACCCCTGCAATACCTCCTGGACCGCCGAGTACTCCCATGGTACCATTACCTGCCTGCCCTGGTTGCCCATCCGGTGCCGCCGCCGGTGGTTGGCAAAAATCCAAAGAAATAGCACAATGATTCATGCCCGTACCACGATTGGCTCCTTGCCCCCCGTTGCCCCCCGCTACCAAACCTAATGACCATGAGTTCCCCCCCGTGCCCGCTAAATTGGTATAACTTGGATCAAGCAAAGAACCTGGGTCACATTGTCTACATCCTTTTCCTCCTTCTGTACCATTAGCACCATTACGCCCTGGCGTTGTTGGTCCCCCATCTTGTCCCTTGCTACCATTACCTACTCTAACGTTACATCGATTTACTAAATAGTCTGAACAAGCATTCAAATGAAGACCATAAGTAGTTACGCTGTATCCCGACACATTAGTATCCGCAGACGCAGTTTCTATATCTAACTCATTTAAAATAAATGCTTTATGGTTATTCCCATAAATGGCTACTAACCGTGGAGGATTGGATTCTGTATTCAAACTATCCCTATGAATTACCGTTCTCCAAAAATTGGATTTCTCCCATGTTGTTGGGTCATAACCTCCTTCAATTTGGATAGAATCCCTTAAAATTATTGGATTAGAAAAGCCGTAATATCCATAAGCCATTCTAATAACCCAATTACCTGTGTTAGCATTTTGAATAGCGTTTAATAAGTTAGTAGGATTGGAACGGGTTCCTGTACCATTACCATTCGGAGTAACATACCATATCCCACACTCCTGAGCCTGTAAATGGGTTATCATCCCTAAATAACAAGCTGTAAATACTATATGTCTTAAAAATTTCATTATACTACGATTTATCTAATTACGAACTAATTTTTGATAGAATACTTGTTGATTAAAGCTTATTTTCACAAAATACATGCCTGCTGATAAATCAGGATTTACCTGTAAATGGATATGATGGTTTCCAGATTTAATTGTCCCCTGATACAAGTCTTGAACTTTTTTGGAAGTTACATCCAGCAACTCTACGTTCAGAACGCCTGTTTGATTTGCAAAAAATCTGACGGATAGGTTTTCATGGAAGGGATTTGGATAGATAGCTATATCCTGTAAATCAAAAGATGGTTCTTTGTTAACAGCGATACGAACAATTTGCGTTTTAGAGATTGAGTCAGAACAGCCATACTCATTGGTTACGAGTAATTTGACATCGTATTCACCGTTTTGAGCGTAGATATGAGTGGGGTCTGGGAGCGTTGAGGTGTTACCATCACCGAAGTCCCAAAAGAAATTATAAGCACCCTGCGAAATAGAAGCAAAATAAACCGGTTGATTAGCTTCGTAGATAACTTCGGGAATTACTTTGAAATCCGCAGTAGGTTTAGGATAGACAGCTATGTTCATCGTAGAAGTACTTGTATTACTTTGCCCCATAGCTTGTAAAGTAACCGTATACAAACCTCTAGCCTGGTAAATGTGAGTAGGATTTACGTCATAACTAACTGGAGAACCATCACCAAAATCCCAAATGTAACTAATTGCATTGATACTATTATTCACAAATTGTACTTGCTGGGCTACACAACCTGCGGTATCTAATGCAGAAAATTGAGAAATGGTAGTATAAAACACATCAACCTGAGTAGCACAAGGTAAGGAAACACAACCATTCGCATCTACTGCGTAAACCAACACTTCATAACTCCCTGACTGATTATAAACCGTGGTCGTTGAAGAATTATTGCCATTAGTATTGCCTATGGCGGAAGTATTATTACCAAAGCTAAAGAAGAAGGTATAAGGGGGATTACCGCCGTTAGCAGTAGCATTAAAATCAACTAATTCTCCAAGACCTACTTGATTTTGTGAAACATTACAGCTTACAACAGGAGCAGGATTAACGGTAAATGCTAATGAATTAGAATAAATACTATCTCCCAGCGAACATATATTAGAACTCAAAAGCACGCATTCTACCAAGTCATTATTTTGTAGATTACTTACAATTAGAATAGTTGAATTATTTCCAGTAGGGATGCCGTTAATACGCCATATAAATTGGGGATTCGTTCCAGCATTAGAAGCATTAGCAACTAAAGTTACTGTTTCATTCTCACAAACATTCGTTCCTTGTTCGCTTGAAATAGTAATGGAAGGGACAGGATTAGGTCTTACGTGAATAGGTTTGACGACCCAATCAGACCATGAGCAACAAAAGGTTTCTATTTTCATTCGGATGAGGTAATCTCCAGGTGTATTAAAAGTAAAACCATTAAAAGATTGGAAGAGATTAGTATCAGGAGCATACAAACCGACTACCTCCCAAATATAGCGAGTACCAAGGATAGAAGAGAGCAGTGTAGGAGTTTCACCTTGACAAATGGTATCGGGAGCAATTAAGGTAGGAGTTAATCCTGCAGAGGAATTACGTATGTCTATAAAATCGGAATAGGTATAAGATACTCCATTAACTACCACGGTAATAGTTTTGGGACCGAGCGTAGGATAGGTAACGACACAAGTATCGCCGCTTGCAACTGCAGGAATACCACTTCCTGTGTACCAAACGATATTTCCAGAGGCTTGAACATTCATTTTAACTTCTCTATCCGTGCAACCGGAGAACAGAACTTCGAGTACGGGTTCATCATCTTTTCTTATATTAGTGATAATCAATGGATTACCATTTTGATAAATATCTAATGCGATACCGGGTGCACCATCTCCCCCTCTACCTCCTTTACCTCCATTACCCCCTTTACCCCCATTGCCGCCCCATCCCATGTCACAAGCGACGGGTTGTCCTTGTTGCCCGCGAGCGCCACCAAAACCTCCATTCCCACCAAGCCCCCCAAAACCACCGAGCCCCCCTACTCCACCAAATCCGGGTTGCCCCGCTACTATTTTGGAGTCTCGAATACGTGCATTGGGTCCATTGTTATGAACATAAAGCCCGAAGGAGCCTCCTCCTCCGATACCACCTTTCCCCCCTTTTCCTCCTTCACCGCCTTCACCACCTCCTCCGCCGCCAGCGCCAGAGTCTCCATTATTAGAACCAAATCCACAAGCCATACCTCCTTGCCCGCCGCCACCGCCGCCACCGCCTCCACCAGAACCGTGCTGTCCATCTTGCCCATCCGTACCAGTACCTGGCACAAAAAAGCCACCTGAATGTGTGGGAACTCCATTTGTACCATCTGCCCCGTCCGCACCATTTCCACCATTTTGCCCATCCCCCCCATCATATCCTTCTGTATGGTCATTAGAACAACCTATCGCTATAAGTGGTTCAATATTAGGTAAACCAGCTATTCCACCAGCACCTCCAGAGGTGCCCATACCAGGAAAGCCTGGGTTACCAGGGAAAGTAGAAACCGTTCCAATAAAACCTGAACAAGTACCTCTCGGAGCGCCCTGCCCTCCATTCCCCCCAGCCACTAATCCCCCCGACCAAGAACTACCTCCCGCACCGCCTGCGTTATTTCCATTACAGTCTACACAGCCAGGTTGACCTATCCCACCTGGAGCCCCATTCTGACCACTCGCTCCATCTAACCCATTTCCACCATTCGATGCATTCCCCGACTTCACATAACATCTAACAATATCATAATTAGAACATCCATTCAAATAAATTCCATACACAGAGGTTCCATCATTTAAATTCGTTGCATCTTGTATCAAGATAGTCACGTCTTGAATTCGAAAATTGGAAATGCCACTCCCCATTAA